>JALVJU010000124.1 GCA_027034005.1 Marinilabiliaceae bacterium | reverse complement strand
ACAGGTAGATGTCGGAGTTTGTGGAGAAAGAGTATGCCTTACCTGTCAGCTTTTTACATGTGTAAGCTATTTTCTTTCCATCGGGAGTCCATGATATCTGCTCCATGCCGCCAAAAGGCTCAAGAGGTGAATCATACTTCTCACCCTTCATGATATCGATACCTTCTTTTGTTACCTTGCCATTCTCGTATGGGGCATAGAACACATGACTGTACTTGTAATCACTCCACCTGTCCCAATGGCGGTACATCAGGTCATTCTCTATCCTGGCATTAGCATGTGGCAGGCCCGGATAAATGTCATGGATGTCTTTGTCAAGCTTCACCCTTTTTATGTAAAGGATATGTTTCAGGTCGGGCGCATATTTGTAACCGCCAATACCATCTTTGATGTTTGTTACCTTGTGTACTTTCTTGCCGTCAGGACTCATTTCGTAAAGCTGAACATCGCCATCGTAGGCAGCAAGGAATGTGATAGTCTTTCCATCAGGGTGCCAGTTGACATCAAACTCATTTGCCTTGGTATGTGTCAACATTTTAAAATCACCGCCCTCGGCAGGCATGGTGTAAATGTCGCTGTAGGTGCGGTCTTCATCTATCTTTGAATAGGCAACTGTAAAAACTATAGTTTTCCCATCGGGGGAAACAGACACATTGCCTACGCGGCCAAATGACCACAACACCTCCGGTGTCATCAGGTCACTTTTTACTTTAAGGTCACGGTTTGTAAAAGTTGCATCTTTAACTTTATCGTCACAGTTACATGATGAGAACAACCAAACCGACAAAATAAAAAACAATATTTTTTTCATGGTTTAAATTTTAGGTGTCAAAAATTTTATATCGCTATAAAGGTAAGAAACCTAAGGCAACTATTAAAAAGGGTTAAATATAAAAGTTGGATTTTTCTGCTTTTTGAATTTTTTTAAAAACAATGCATTAACATTACTGCCAGGTAGCAGGCATCTGCCGGATATTCATCGGATGACTCCGTGAATAGACATAGGTTCGTCATCCGATGAATACCATGACTAACAATGAAGCGCAGTTATGTTGCTGCATGAGATTCCTGTTGCTTTCTTCAACAGAATATTCCTCAAAAACATGCCACGGTTAAATTTATTTAGGGATTATCCAATTTTTACTAAGCAACAACTAAGAGTTATCCTTACTTTTACCTTATCATTCAAAAAAACAAAATATGAGAAATTTAAAAAGAGAGATCATTGCGCTGGTTTTCATCCTTTTGGCAGGAAAGTTCACACTGAACGCACAGAGTGATGAAGCAAAGAAATACCTTGGCCGCTGGGCCCTGCATTTTCCTGAAGGAATGGGGTGGCTCGAAGTACGGCAGGAGAACGGATATCTTGATGCCGACCTTTTATGGCGCTGGGGAAGCGTCCTTCCCGTTGCCAATGTTTATGTGCTGAACGGAAAGCTTGTTGTAACAAGAGTAAGAACAGAACGGCTGAAAAAGCCGGATGGCAGCGAAAGGACTCACACTGTTACCCGCACCCTGGAACTTGTAGGAAACGACCAGAAACTGATCGGCACTATGACCATGCCTCACAAAAACGGAATAGGAGCCGATGTTTACTACGTGGATGCTGATAAAATTCCACCGATCCCACCTGCCCCTGACCTGTCAAAGGTCAAGTACGGAAAACCGGTAAAACTGCTTGGCAAAGACCTTACGGATTGGCGCCTGCTTGAGCCGGATGCCGTAAACGGCTGGAGAGTTGAAAAAGGAGTTTTGATCAATAATCCAGTTCAAACACCGGGAAAGCCTCACATACATTACGGTAACCTAAGGACTGACAGGGAATTCGAGGATTTCAACCTGAAACTAA
>JALVJU010000123.1 GCA_027034005.1 Marinilabiliaceae bacterium | reverse complement strand
CTATAAATACGCCGAGATTCTTTTTGATCTGCTCCTGCCCGATATACTCATCCCATAAACTTGGACGTAAACTCGCCTCGTCGGTCGTTTCGGCTTCGAATCTTTCTATCTCTACGAGTCTCTCCATCAGTAGGTATGCTCCTTGGATGGGAACGAACGCTCTTTAACTTCGTTCGCGTAGGCTTTTACCGCTTCTCTGATAGCTTCGGCACCGTTGAGATATTTTTTGACGAACTTCGGCGTAAACTCCTCGAAAAGTCCAAGCATATCGGAAAAAACGAGCACCTGCCCGTCAACCGCGTTCCCTGCACCGATACCGATAACCGGAATGGCGACACTTTGGGCTATCTCTTTGGCGACTTCGGTTTTGACCCCTTCGACCACCATGCAAAACGCTCCGGCTTCCTCTATCGCTTTGGCGTCTTTTAGCAGTTGGAGGCGCTCCTCTTGGGTTTTTCCTTTGACCTTGTAGCCACCCTCACCCCGTACCGATTGGGGTAAAAGCCCTATATGCCCACACACCGCTATACCGTTTCGAACAAGGTGTGCGACGATATCCGCTTTATCTGCACCCCCTTCTATCTTCACGGCATCGGCATCGCTTTTTCTATATACCTCCATGGCGTTTTGCAAAGCGCTGTCTTTGTCGCTGTATGTCCCAAAAGGCATATCGCAAATGACGAAACTCTCTTTCGCACCCGCGCAAACGGCGTTTGTGTGGTATATCATCTGCTCGAGCGTAGCGCTTACGGTGTCTTTTCTCCCTGCGAAACTCATGTTGAGACTATCGCCCACAAGCAAGATGTCGGCACCCTCTTCGAACAGTTTTGCAAAAAGCGCGTCATACGCCGTTATCATTACAAGAGGCTCTTCCCCTTTTCGTTTCTGAATCGTCGTTACGGTGTGTTTTTTTCTCATCAGTTTTTCAAACCCTAAAATTTTTTCATTATTATACACCCAATTTTTTCAATATTTCTAAACTTTTAGAAAAAACTGTTATAATATAGTTACTCACAAGGAGCAAACCGTATGGGTGTAAAAAGCGAAATTGAGTCCAAGTTCGACTTCGAAATCGTCGATGAATTTCTCGACCACTACTCTTTGATGGTGGATTCTATGGAGTTGATCGTACTCGATTTGGCAAAAGACGAGCTCTACAAACGAAGCGTCGAGGAGCTGTTTCGCATTTTCCACAACATCAAATCGGCTGCCGGTTTTTTGGAAATAGAACCTATACGCAAACTTGCCGCTTTCGTAGAAAGCGTACTTGAAGAGCTGCGTACCAAAGAGGGAAAAGCCAACGACGACACTATCAACTGGTTACTAAGTGTCAGCGATCAGTTTTCGGCGTGGGAGCGTGACTTGAACAACGATACGGAACTCACTCCTATCCCTTACGCTTTGCTCAAAATACCAGATTTAGGATGAACCATTGAATAAACAACTCGTAGCCTACATTACAAGCGCATATCCGGATAAGAACTTCACAAGCGATTTGGCACTTGCACTTACCCAAAACGGTGTCGATACGATCGAATTGGGTATCCCCTTTTCCGACCCCGTAGCGGATGGGCCGCTTATAGAAAAAGCGAACCAACTCTCGCTTCGAAACGGTTTTCGCTTCAGCGACGCCGTAGAGATAACCAAAAAGATTAGCGACAAGGTCGATTTACTTTGGATGAGGTATTTCAACAGCTTCTATCAGCAAGGTTTGGACAAGCTTCTGCCTCTTTCGAAACAACTCGGTCTTGGAGGCTACATCATTCCCGATTTACCCCACGAAGAAACGCTTCGCTACAAGGAGCTTTTTGCACAAAACGGGCTTGTCAACATCGCTTTCGTCGCACCGACC
>JALVJU010000122.1 GCA_027034005.1 Marinilabiliaceae bacterium | reverse complement strand
GAAAAAAGAGGGCACCAGATATCAACATCATCATCTATTTTCGGCCAGTTCGGATCCTGATCGTAGGGCTGCTCAACCACAAGGCGTTTTATCTCCGGAACAGCCTCATGCACCACCTCACCGAGATTTTTAACCTGCTGATAATCTTTCTCATGATTCGGCTCATCGAGCAAATAGACATACGCATCCTTTTCCCATCCGTTCTTTTTAAGATAGTCGTAATACTCACGGTAGTATCTTTTTGTTTTTGAAATGGCAGCAGGATCAGTCTGGTTTTCAGGGATTGGACTGGTACTGTTCGAACTGCTTGACATGAATTTTGACCGTGGTATTTCAAATGCAGAGATATGCACCTGGTTAATGTAATCTTTCAGCTTTTTCGTTCTATCCGGATCGATACTGAGAGAACCGTCATCGTTAACTTCGGGCAACAGGTATGACGGCACAGGGGGTTCAATGCGGCATGAAGCCAGCTCTTTACAAAAACGCATCTCTATATCCCTGAATTTGTCCGAACCGGGATCTATGCCCCAATATCCGGCAATGGAGGAGAAGTGGCCAAAATGGGTCCTGTGCGACCGATGATCGGGCAGTGTGAAATCCCATACGGTGAGGGTTACAGGAATGGAGTCTTTTATCCCATTGTCGGCAGTTACCGTCATAGTCCCCCTGTAAAGGCCGGCCTTTGTTTCTTTCGGAACAAATACATCCACCCAGATAACAGCATTCTGACCCGGATAAACATCGGTAAGCGAGGCACAGTATTTTGCCCCTTCGTAATGATTCCCTTCTGGCTCCCGTATCAATTCCCGCGGTTTTATCGTATCGCCTGTAACAGGGCTTACAAAAGGCAGCAACGGGTCCGGGAACAATCCGGGAGCTTCCTGCGGACGGGGAGTGGAATTCCTTACGAAAACATACTCTTCCCTGAAAACCTTAATATTTTCCGGAGCAATTTGATCATCCCCGCTTGTAAGGGGGCTTAAACGAACCCTGATATTTTCAAGGTGCTTATCTCCTGATGCGATCACAGCAACCTGAAAAGGCTCATACTCGTTCCTTGCTGCTTTAATGCCCACCGATGCACTTCCCTTTACCTTATCGTACGGCCTGATGTGCTTCATTATGTTAACAGAAACAAGTTCCATGTCCTTATCCTGCGAAAACACATACGATACAGACATTAATAAAAATACAATAATTAAAAATGTTTTAGTTATTTTCATATTACTGATCTTTTGAATCCAACATACCGTCAATGGCCTCAAAAACATGCTCACCGTCCCAGTCGGCAGCGCCCTGTTTCAACATCACGACTTTCCCGTCAGGCGAGATAAGATAACTTGTAGGTATCTTTTGTGAGTAGAATTTCTGAGACACCCTGCCGGCCAATCGGTAAACGGGCATTGTAAACCCTTTCTTTTTAAGATGACCTTTCATAACACTGAAGTCCTCATTTGAAACAAGGTAGAAATCAACCCTGCCTTTGTAACGGTCATAAAGCTTTTGAATTGAAGGCATTTCGGCAATGCACGGCGGGCACCATGTTGCCCAGAAATTTATAAAAATGGGCTTCCCCAGTGACCGTTTGGGATAAACCACATTCCCGTTCTCATCTATGAGTTTCCAGCTCAGGTCGCTTTCGTTAACAAAAATTATCTCGCTGTTCTCCCTCGGCTGGAACATCGTGTACCGGATCACTGTCGATGATATAACCTTACGTGAGTCAGGGATGATCAACCCAATTAGCAAAGCGAAGAAAAAAAAATCTGAAATAATCCCAAATGTTGTTTTACGCCTGCGATATTTAGTCCATTGATCTTTTAAGAAATTACCCATTGAGGTTTTATAAAAAATTAGGACTAAAGATATAAATTAAGATAACACTTACCAATAAAAAAGCCGGTCATAGAAGAACCGGCTTTTATTAATAAATTAATACTTCATATCTAATCTACTGATGAAGAATTTTGCAACAACCACATCTTGGCATCCTGAGTGTCTTTTCCACCAAGTGAACGATCAACTGCTGCTTGCACATTCTCAGTATTGTTATCAACCTCTACAGTTGGATATCTCCACCTTAGTGGGAAAGGCAACTTAACAGAAGAAGGAATAGAAGTTTTCACTATTTGTGGACGGCCAGTCCTACGATATTCAAACCATGCCTGATGTCCCTGGGTGAATAAAGACTTCCATTTTTCCAGCATTATCGCCTCAAGTTTGTCAGCTTTACCGGACAACGGATTATTTGTCAGATACTCATCAATATCGTCTTGGTGAATGCCCCACCTTTGCATGTTTGCCTCAATTCCTTTTGAATAATAATTTGACGCATCACCGCCGATCCATCCTCTTTGGGCAGCTTCAGCCAGGCAGAAATATACTTCACTTGCTTCAAGCAAAGTAGCATGAAGTAAGTCATCACTATTTTGAACAAATAGTTTAGTATAAGAAGATAAGGTTAAATTATCATATGCATCATACTTGTTTAAACTTGATATGGCATACAAGAATGAGATACCTCCTCCTTGCATTGGTGCACCGACATAAAGACTATCGGCAAAAGGATATGACTGTAGAGCAGTTCCAACTGTTGAAGTATCAAAACAAGCAGTTGAATACTCATTACCATAATAGTCATAATTTGACTCTCCAAAATAAATAGTATCGATACCTTCTGTCCCACCATCAATCGTTGACCAACGGTAAATGGTTGGCGCTATCCAAGTCATTAAACGTGGGTCGCCGTCTGTTTTTAACTGATCAACAAATGGTGCAGATGGTTTCCTTCTGGTCATCTCACTTTGTACAGGATCTCTTTGAGTTCCCCATACCCATGAGTTTCCAGGGGCAGTTCCTTCATAAGCAAGAAACGCATTTTCGTCATTTGAAGTAATCAACTCATCCAGATTTGCAGCTAATTTTCCCAGATCAGCTTTTTTAGATCCGCCAAAAGCTTCATAAGACCTGATCAGCATCCTTAAACGCAATGAATTTGCAAATTTTATCCATTTAGTTTTATCCCCTTCGTATATCAAGTCATACACCTTATCTATATTATCATTCTCATTTTTAAGGGTCTTAACCGCTTCGATCAAATCAGTCATCATACCGTCATAAACCTTATCCTGAGGGTCAAATTCGGGACGCATAACACCTTCACGACCTTTCAACGCATCAGTATATGGTATATCACCATAAATATCAGTCAGATATTCAAACATAAAGCATTTTAACACTGTAAGTGCTGCGGCTGTTGAAGGCCGTCCTGCTTCATTATTATAATTTATTCCTGATTGGATATCATAAATTATTCCATATTCCGTACTCCAGTTATCGGGTGCTTTCTCGAACTCTTCATGAGTTTGAGATTTTGTACTAAATAACTGCTGATAGTAAAGCATTATAGCATTGAACCTGTCATTATCTACACCATTATCCTGGTAAAATTTTGCGACATTAACAATTGATCCCGAGAGTAAATATTCGGGAAGAGTTTTTATGTTAACATCTTCTGCCATCTCCTGTGTTTCTTTCCTTAACTGATCAGTACATGAAATCCCGATCAGGACTATAAACAACAGGCTTAAAAACTTATATCTTTTCATATTCATCATTATTTATCATTATTATCCATTAAACAATCATTTAAAATGTCAGATTTACTTTTACACCGATCTGACGTACTGAAGGCAAGGTAAAGTGTGCAACTCCTTGTCCTGTTCCTGCACCTCCAAATGCTGTTTCAGGATCTTCGTTTCTGCCACTCTTAGTCCAAAGATAAACATTACGTGCAATTACCGATACGTCAGCTCCTTGCATGCCTATATTGTTTACGAGATTTTTAGGCAAGGTGTAGGTCAATGAAATATCCCTGATCTTAAAATTCGTTGCATCAAAGGTCCTGGTTTGTGGGAAGTCCCATGTGTTACCAACAATACTTGTAGGAGATTTATAGAATGTGGTATTAACATCTTCTCCGTTCATAACATAAGCTTCGTCAGGAAGATACCTGTCATTCGGATCCCAAAGTTCTCCTGTAGAAGGATCTATCCCTTCCGGGTCTACATAAACTCCAATCCAGTATGAAGCATCGTTACGAACCTCTCCATTATGGTTGGGGCCCTCTTCTCCATCATTATATAACCTCAAGATATCAAATGCCTGATCTGCTGAGTTTGGCCATGGATAACCTCCGTTATGAGAACGGCCACCCATCCAGTAAATGCCATCTCCTGACAGTGAATAAGGAGAACGTCCGTCATCACGCATACGTTTAGCTGTTTCTGAAACATAGATACCTCCATTACGATAACTCATCACAACATTTAAAGCAAATGCTTTATATTTTAAATTGGTTGTGAATCCCATCATAAAGTCAGGGTTAAAATTGCCAAGGAAGTCACGGTTATCAGGATCATCGTTCTCGATAGGAGTACCCTTATAGTTTTTCAACATTATCATACCATAATATTTACTATCGGGATTCTTAACTCTCCAGAAACCTTCTTTTGCATACATGTTTCCGATAACCTCGCCCTTTCTCAATCTGAGTTTTGTACCGTCAGGATATCCGATCCATTTATCTTCAAATGCAGGATCTAATTCCGTTACTTTAGATTTATATTTACTGAAATTAGTTGTTATGCTCCATTCCCAATCTTTATTGCGAACAGGAACCAATGTAAGAGATGCTTCTGCACCATTTGATGTCACAGTACCAATATTTGTCCTATAGCTGCTAAAACCTGTGGAAGCAACAATTGGAATATTCTGGATCTGGTTTGCATGGACTTTCTTAAATCCGGTGAAATTAAATGTAACCCTGTTATTAAACAACGTAGCATCAAGGCCACCTTCGAATGTTGTGTTAGTCTCCGGCAATATGTCAGGATTTACAACAGATCCGCCTACAGAACCAAGAGTAACACCATTCCAGGTACCACCTATTCCATAAGTATCAACATTCAAATAAGTAGGAATACCATAACCTACCTGGGCAATACCACCACGCAGTTTCAACATATTTATCCAGCTTGGCATTGTAAAGGTTGCTGAAGGAAGCCAGCTTAAAGATACACCGGGATAGAATGAACTGTTCTTTTGAAGATCGGTAATACCCACATAATCCTTCCTAACAGAAGCATCCAGATAAACAGCATTGGCAAAACCAATAGATGCAGTTGAATAAACGCTTGAATATTTATATATATTCCAGTGGTAACTTCTTCTCAATTGATCTTTTGAAATTGCTCCTATACTAAAGTCATTAGGCCTTGCAAGATCCTTGCCTCCCATGAAAGTATAATTGTCATTGGTAATACGGAAGTTGTAGCCTACCAAAGCATTTACACTCCACTTATTGAATGTCTTATTGAATGTCAGGAAAACATCATTGTTTATCCTGGAGTTTTGCGAATCTTCTGTGTAGAATGAACCTTTAGAACGATATTTTGTTATATCCCAGGGAATCCTATCCTGATAGTGATAAGTAACAGAGCTTAATCCGGTCCTGCCTGTAAGTTTTAAGAACTCGAAAATATCCCAGTCGAACTGTACTTTACCAACAACAGACTCACGTGAGAAAGTTTTAACGATCTCATTTGCCACAAAATATGGGTTGGCATTTTTATATGTCCTGTAGTTTCTCCTGTCATATTCATCACCATTCCCCAAATAGTTTCTGAATTCTATATATGGAGAATTCTGCATAAGCCCTTCATAACCGGTTATCCATGGATTTTTCCAAGCTGACCAAGGTTGTTTGTCAGCAGTGATGGAATAAGCATTGAAAATAACACTGGATTTAGCATCACCCCTACCTTCTAAGATCTGCTTATTGGGTGCATAAGTTTTTATGTATTGTGCACTTCCAGAAACTTTGAATTTATCAGTAACATTGTAACTGGCATCTAAAGACACACTGTTTCTTGATGTCTTTGAAGCAGGGACAACACTATTGTTCACCAAGTTAGTATAAGACAACCTAAAGTTTCCCTTATCATAATTACCATTAATAGAAATATTATTTTGAGCTGTCAAACCTGTTTCAAGAAAATCAAGAAGAGGATATTCATTTGTGTACCTGCGTTTAATAGGAGCATCAACTACCATTTGCTTTTCCATATCCCATTGTTTGGTTACAATCCCTGCAGCATCGGTATAATGAAGGCCCCATGCCTTACTCTTCTTCATCATAGTCAAAGCTTCTGTACGCTCATACTCACCACTAACATATTCTGTTTGAATTGGTAGTGACTTATAGGCCTGGTCAAAAGTCACAGAAGAGTTAACAGATACTCCTATACCTTTTTTCCCGCCTTTCCCTGATTTTGTTGTGATTAGGATTACACCGTTACCACCTTCAGAACCATAAAGGGCTGTTGCACTAGCACCTTTAAGGACAGTTACACTTTTGATGTCATCCGGGCTGATTTCAGACATGAAGTTACCTGCATCAATGTCACCACTTGTTGTTACACCACCGGTACCAACCGGTACTCCGTCAATAACATATAATGGTTGAGCTGTAGAAGACAGGTTTGTATGCCCACTTCCCCCCAGAAGACCTGTCAGAGAAGTTGCACCCCTGATCACCACATAAGCAGAAGAGGTTGGGTCGGAGCTTAAACTTGTAATGTTAACACCTGTAACTTTTCCATCAAGGTTTTTCAAATAGTTACTGGTTGCTCCTTTGTCAATTTGTTCAGAATTCACCTCATCAACAGCATAACCAAGTGATTTTTTCTCCCTGGTAATACCAAGAGAAGTAACAACCACCTCGTCAAGTCCTACTGCAGATGCCTTAAGAGTAACGTCAATAACCGATTTGCCTGCCACCGGAATATCCTGAGCTTCCATTCCAATGAATGAAAAATGCAAAACAGCATCTTCGTTTGGTACCTGAATGGAGTATTTACCATTCGAATCGGTAATGGTACCCTGAGTTGTGCCCGCGATTATAACATTAACACCGGGCATTGGTTCGCCGGTATCATCCTTGACAGTACCGGTTACTGTTTTTTGTGCCATTGCACTGGTTGCAACCATGGCAAACAAAAACAACAGTTGAAGAATCTTTCTTTTCATAAGCTTTAATTTTGATTATTAAAAATTAAAATTATTATATGGCATAAAAGCTGAGCATTGCTCATCGTGCCTGTCCATATATTACAATTCTGTACAAAAGTATATGCGATTAAAGATTGTTAGTACACTTTTTTTAATATATGCATGTGGTTTTTTAACAATGTTGTCATTTTTTAACAATTAATGCACGCATTAAAGGAAAAATAATTTTTGAAATATTCAAAGCAAAAGAACAAAACAAATCAATGTTTATGTAAAAAACGCCTTTGTTTACAATGTTTCCACATATATCTTAATACAATATTAACGATTTCGACGGTTGCATCAGATGCCCATTAGAATTATTTACAATGTAAAATTAACGTCAGAATATGTTAATTTATTTTTATTATTTTTACAATAATGTTAAGAAAATTGAATATCGAGACAAAAAGTTACAAATGGAGATCTTGATTACTTAAATCTGAGGAAATAATGAATTGGGCTTAACTTTATATGTCTTGCCATTGTCAGCAGTAATTAAAACACTTATTTTATTAAACTTCCTTATATCAGGGAATTTATCCCTGAAGCGATCAATATCCACTACAACACGGTGACCCGTATCAGGCATTAAGGTCAAAGGGAATACAAATTCACCCTCTCCGCCTTTTATCCTGAATTTACGTTCTTTGGAGTATCTTCTAAAAACAAGCACGGGTGGTTCAAAAGTTACACTATCTCTTGTCTTATTGTTTATTTCTATTACCAGTAAGGTGTTGCCGTTTACTTTGCTTTTGACGGTTCTGGCCCTGACAATAACAAATTTAGGCATCAGGCTTTTCAACCAACCGGATTTGCCTGCAATATAAAAAATGAATACCAGGGCCGTCATAAACAAGAACTCCATGAACAGGGGATTGTATGCAGGCTCATCCTTAGCGGGTTTTTCCAGGCCTTCATAAAAAGCTCTCTCCAACGACTCCTCTCCGTTTGGCATTGTTTCCTCCGGTAGCTGTATTTTCAGTGTTTCCCTTTTCTTCGGATGTGATCTTTCAGGTGTCTGCGCTCCCCGGTTGCAAAGCTGAAGAAGCAAAAGAAATGCAAGACCGCCTATAAGCAACTTGCGGTTCCTGTAATAAAATTCTTTTACCCTGCTCAGTATCTCGTTCATTTCGTAAACGGGACCAGTCCCTTATAATTAATATAATATTCACCACCTTTTACAGGATATTTCATGTCCTCGTCAGACTCACCGCCGGCATTTGCAATACCCACCCCGGCAAACAGACATGTCGCTTTGTTCTTTTTAGCATGCATCAGGACCCTTGCCGCAACTTCAGGCATAAGCACCCCCATATCCGGATACCTTTTGGTACGCACTACCACAAAAAAACGCTCATCATCCTTAACCGCTAGGATCTGAGGGTTGATATCAGTCTCCTTCCTAACCTGCAAAACTTTATACCCATCATCAATCATGGCCTTAAATACCACTTTGATGCCAAGAAAATGCAGCTCTTCGTCAGTTAAGGGTTGTCCTTCTTTTGTCATGAAATATAAATAATGGTGAACAAATATGGGATAAAAAAGTTTAACCAAAAAGTTTATCTCGTGCTTTATACATCTTTAACTAATGTATCTGGCATACAATAATTATTTGTTGTTAGATTTGTGGTATGATATACCTGATAGCAGGCATAGTGTTGATACTTATAATCTCTTCTTTCGTTTCAAGGAGGGAAACAGGGTCCGTTCCGGAAAAAACCACACCTGATGGTTGCTGCGGAGCACACGACGTATGCGAAAGCGAAACCCTTCTTGCAAGCAGTGATAAGATAGTTTACTACGAAGATGAAGAGCTTGACAATTATGCCGGGGTTTCAAAGAGCAGTTTTACCGATGATCAGATAGAAGAGTTCAGGGAGGTTCTTTATTCGCTAAAGGAAGAAGAGGTTTCCTCCTGGCTGAAAAGCCTTCAGTTAAGAAATATAACCATCCCCGATATCATAAAGGAAGAAGCTCTGATGATAGTTTCAGAAAGACGCTACCAGAACGAAACGGCCTGAAAGCAGGAAGCTGGAAGTACCTTAGTTACGATCATCAGGTTTAATACCCGAACACAAAATTAACAACTAACTCATTTTCTTTTTTAGCTGCCTTACTTTTTATTTTATCAGAAACAATTATCTTTGCACCATAAATTTTAAGGCCTCATAGTTCAAGGGATAGAACAAGAGTTTCCTAAACTCTAGATACAGGTTCGAGTCCTGTTGGGGCTACAAAAAAGCCCGCATACAAACTGTTATGCGGGCCTTTTTATTTTTGGTTTTCTGTTATTCCTTTTTTTCTTTCCTATTATTGTTCAGGTTTTTATTGAGCTCCTCAATCGTCGGGGCATACAGTTTTATTATCTCTTCTTCGTTGTATATGCTCTCGGGAGCGGTGGACAACTCTTCTATATCTTTATAGTCACGCACGAATGCATCCTGATACTTCCCGCTTTTCTGCAATTCCTTCCTCGCTTTATCGGCTGCTTTGAAACCGTCGTATACACCGTAAATATACCTCGTATACCCGTCTTTGCACTTGTATGACCTAATTTTCGAAGCATCCAGGCCACGGAAATAGAGATAAACAAACAGCGGTTTCTTTTTCAGCGCAAGAATCTGCACTACATAAGTATATTTATAAGGTGCCTTAACCTCTTCTTGTTCTCTGAAAATCTCTTCTTGCTCTTTCTGAGGAGGTAATTTTAATCCTTTCGCCGTAATATTTGCTATTTGCTTCTCGATATCCATTGTTTCCTTCTCTATCATTGTTACAGCCGGTAACAGAGGCGGAGTAATAGTTACCTCCTTGAACAGGACAATATCATTCAGCTTACTGAAGGCCATCTCTTCCTTAACATCCAGATGTTCAACCTTCTCCCTGTTTCCCCCCATTACTTGCTTTATCTCATAAAGATTTCCGGTCTCCAGGAACATTATATAAGTACCTGTCTTGGGGTCAGGCCTGTAATCTCCAACCAGCCGGTTATCCTTGAGGTTGGTCACAAGAATCCTGATCTTTTCAGAAGAGGTATTGTCGTCATATTTTACCACTCCTTCAATGACCGAAAGGTTTCCGGCTTTTTCTGCATTAAATTTCACATGATAGATATCTGCCCCGCCAAAATTATCTTCGAACCTGCTGGAAGCATAGTATGCCTCATTTTTATTTATAGTAGGCACAAAGAAGAAATCATCATCAGGAGTATTGATCGGGTATCCCAAATTAATCGGCTCGGTCCAGCTGCTGTCCGGCTCCATTACGCTATAGAACACATCCATTCTCCCCATGGAGTTATGCCCCTCGGAAGAAAAATAGAGTGTCTTCCCGTCAACGTGCAAAATGGGCGTATCTTCATCCAGTTCGGTATTTATGTTGGGCCCAAGATTTTTAGGTATTCCCCACTTACCGCTGGCATCACGCTTGGTCATATAAATATCCATACCTCCGTAACCACCTTCACGGTTACTGGTGAAGAACAGCGTACTTTTATCGGCTGAAAGCGAAGCATGCGTCTCATCTGCCGGTGTGTTTATCGGCGCAGGAAGCTTGACCGGTTTTTCCCACGACTTTCCATTGAAGTAACTTACATATATACTTTTCCCCTCAAAGTCATTATGAAACAGGTAAAGCTCCGACCCGTCTGCAGAGACCGAGGCTGCGGACTCATGGTCATACTTTTTATAGAACATCTGCAGCAATTTTGCCTTGGTCCATTTACCTTTTTTCTTTATTGAATAAAAGATTTTCTCAGGATACTGGCCATCCTTCAACTTTGCTGCCTTAGGCGTAGGCCTGCGCGATGTGAATATCAGCAAATTGTTTTTAACGGTGATCAATGGACTGTGGTCATCGTACGGCGAGTTGACATTTTTTCCAAGATTCGTCACCGTAATTTCAACTTTATTATTCAGGTATATCCTGGCATTTTTACAAACCGTAATTTTATGATCGATAAGCTTACGTAGTTCCTCATCGGATTCCGGCACATGCTTTTTTAACTCCTCATAGATACTCAGGGCTTTATCCGGCCTCAGAAGAACCTGCTCCGTTTCGGCCAGGGCAAGCCTGAAATCTACTCCGAGATCAGAGTATGTATCTTCCGGAGCAAGCCTTTTAATACCCTCTTCAAAATAATAGGCTGCAGTATCGGGAACATCCGAAGTGTTAAGGTAACAATATCCAAGATAATAGAGTGCCTCCAGATTTGTTGAATCGGCTTGCCTTATCTCGTTCAGTTTTTGTATAGCAAGATGATAATTCCCTTTTTCTATCAAATTAAGAGCTTTGTTAAAAGCCCTTTTTTCTGCTGAAAAAGACATCTCATTCTGTCCCGAAACTGAAACAATAACAAAATTTAACAGTAAAAATATAAATCCCTTGTATGTTAATCCCTGTTTTACTTTCATTTAAATCCTACAGCTTTTGCTGTTTTGAGTACAAAATAGGTTAAAAAAAATTAAATTGCACACCCTTTATTGTCAAAAACATCAACGCTTTACACCAAAATGTGTTTGTCTTTTTGTTCCGCCAATCGGACACTCAAGCGTAACACGTTGTTTTTCAACACAAACTCCTTGCACGTCCTCTTACGTATAAACATGCGAAAATGTTAATATTTTTGATGAAATTGTTGAAAACATATTTCGAGAAAACGAAACTTTTACAGGAAACGCTAAACCAAAACTCTTTAGACGCTTCTAATGACATCAGTTAGTTTTGACCGAAATAAGTTTTTCTGCAACTTTTTTCAATACATCTTCCGGCTGGGCAAAATTTATTCTAAGTAAAAATTCATTCCTGGATCTAATGTGTGAAAATACACTTAACGGGGCAAGTGCAATACCATACTCCTTTATCAACCTCATGACAAATTCTTCGTCCGGCTCATTGGAAACATCGCTGTAATCAAGTATCTCAAAATATGATCCTTTTGAAATAACAGGAGAAAAACCGGAACTTTCCAGTAGCTCGTTCAACAAATCACGTTTCGTCTGATAAAACTCATTCAGGGAAAGATATTCTTCTTCAAACTGCAAAAAATCGGCAAAGGCAAGCTGAAAGGGAGTATTTACCCTTCCGAGTGATATCTCCTGAACTTTCCTAATCTCTTTGCTGATATCTTCAGGCGCAAGACAGAAACCTGTCTGCCATCCCGTTACATGGTAAGTTTCCCCAAAACTTGAAACAATTATACTTTTCCCTGCCAGGATAGGAAACAATGCCATGCTCTGGTGAGATTCCCCGTCGAAAACAATATGCTCAAATGTTTCATCACTAAGTACCAGAATGTTTGTTCCATTCACAATCTTCTGAAGTCGAAGCATATCCAGTTCGTTCAACACCATCCCCGAGGGACTGTGAGGATTGGAAATGACTATCATCCGTGTTTGGGAAGTGATCATCTTCTGAACCTGTTCCCAGTCTATACTCAATTTCTTCTTATCGATAGGGATAAAAACAGGCTGGCCCCCGTTCATTTTTATTGTAGGGACGATATTAGCACATGCAGGTTCGAAAACAATTACCTCATCCCCCTCTTTTATCACTGCAGACATAGCTGCATATATTGCCTGAACGGCCCCTGCTGTTATCGTTACTTCACTTTCCGGATCATAAGAATGACCGTAGAGTTTTTCAACTTTTTCTGCTACCCTGCTCCTCAACGCAATTTCACCAAAAGCATCACCGTATTGGTTTAGGCCTTCAGATACATGTTTTTGCATCAGTGAGATCAACCTCTCAGAACAATGAAAACCGGTATATCCTTCTGAAAGGTTCAAAGCATTGTATTTCTCTATAACCGGTCTTTGTGTTGTAAAATAACTTTGTGCGAGATTCTTATACTTCGTATTTAGCGGCATATCTAAAGAATGAATTTTTATTAAATTTAAGAATAATCAAATTAAAAAACACAAGATTTCAATGGGAGTGCAGTATTTTTGACCAAACATGCAGTTATATTTGACGAATGAAATAACGGAGGGCTGTTAAGTCAGATAAAACACCCTGTTTTCTACCCTTCAAACAATGAATGCAAAACTTTCAAACTCTTTAAAGATCCGAAATTCAGGATATGCAACTCGTAGTACAAAACAAGTGCTTCAAGCAATTCTCTCCTTTTCCGTGATCCTATCGAGAAGGCATTCAGGTCTGAAACATTTGCATTAGACAAGGCAGTCCAGTTTTTCAGTGTTTCGCCTGAAATAAAATAGGGATGCCCTGGTTCCGTCATGGTGTATTCACTGTTTTTAAGATCAAAATATTTCCCGCCATCATCACCGGAAAGCCTTATCCCGAAACCAAGAAAACGGGACAGTTGAAAAAGGAAGAAAAGATGATAATTCATAAGTCCCGGGACATCACTGTCCAACACTTTCACCGAATGAAAAACAAAATCGAACAATTCCCTGTTGGGATGTTCTTCTTTTAACACCTTTGAAAGCACTTCGGTAATAAAGAATACTATCGAACGTTTTATCTGATCAAAAGGGATAGATGTAAAAGGATGAACAACCCGGTAATCAACTATCCTATGTATCTCCTTCTTTTCTTTATGTGTCACCTCCATCTGAAGCAGTGTCAAAGGCTGCAGAAACACGGCCTTTCCCTTGTTGCCTGACCGTCTCACTCCGTTGATCATGTAACTCTGGCGCCCGAACTCAGATGTATAAATGTGAGAGATTATGCTCGTCTCGGAATATTTCACATGGTCTAAAACAATGCCTTGGGTGGAGAACATAACAGATTTTAAATATTAATCACAAATATAAAACATTTTGCTTTTATTAATGCCCTATATTTGTGCACTTTAAAAACAACTAAACAAATAACTTGGTTCAAAATTAACAAGAAATAAATTATGAACAGGATATCTGCTTTCTTTAAAAGGTTTTCACTGGCATTCTGGGTTGCCAACACAGTCGAGTTGCTTGAGCGAGCGGCATATTATGGCGTTTTTATCGTCATCACTCTTTATCTGTCGCGCATACTCGCATTTTCTGATGTACAGGCTGCCATGATATCTGGAACTTTTAGTGCATTGCTTTATTGGCTTCCTACATTTTCAGGAGCCTATGCCGATAAGATCGGTTTTAAAGCTTCGCTCATCATAGCATTCTCACTTCTTACACTCGGATACTTCGGACTTGCATTTTACCCCTCGGTATTGCAGAATGCCGGACTGGTGAAATATGGCACCGACACCGAATTCCTCGGCCTGCGTGAAAGTAACTACAAATGGGTCATACTTCCCATCATGACTCTCATAGTCATTGGAGGAAGTTTCATTAAATCAGTCATCACAGGAACGGTAGCCAAAGAAACATCATCGGCAAACCGGGCTACCGGGTTCTCCATTTTTTACACGATAGTGAACATTGGCGCTTTTTCGGGAAAAACTGTTGTAAAGCCGCTGCGTGAAGCAATGGGAAATGTAGGCCTTATCAACATAAGTTACTTTTCGGCAGGAATGACACTCTTTGCCCTGCTGGCAGTTATTTTCTTTTTCCGTCCTTCTGTCCAAAGCGGAGAAGGTAAATCGATATCGCAGATCATAACAGCCCTGGGTAAAGTTCTCACAAATGCACGGCTGATAATCCTGATACTCATCATCACCGGTTTCTGGATGGTCCAGCACCAGCTGTATGCCACAATGCCAAAATATGTTCTTCGAATGGCAGGAGAGGGTTCTTCCCCGTCCTGGTATGCAAACGTAAACCCTTTGGTAGTATTCCTTTCGGTAGGGCTAATCACATCGTTGCTGAAAAAAAGATCAGCTCTCTTTTCAATGACCATAGGGATGCTCATCATGCCTGTCTCGGCATTTGCCATGGCAGCCGGAAATCTGATCCCGGACGACACAATGGGTTTCATCAATATGCACCCCATAGCATTTATGATGGTCGTGGGGATCGCATTTCAGGGCCTGGCCGAATCATTCATCTCTCCACGCTTCCTCGAATATTTTTCATTTCAGGCGCCTAAGGGAGAAGAGGGAATGTACCTTGGCTTTAGCCACCTTCACTCATTCTTCTCATCCATCCTGGGATTTGGACTTTCAGGCTTTCTCCTTGAAAAATACTGTCCCGACCCGAAAACCCTGACAGAAGCGGAGAGACTAACCGCCTACGATCATGCCCATTATATCTGGTATTACTTTGTGGGGATAGCACTTGTCTCTGCCATAGCACTGATAATTTACGGTAAGGTAACGGCATATCTTGATTCAAAAAAAGCAGCTGTTTCAGGCAACTGATGGTGTATGAAATATTTTAAAAAAACTTTTTGCATAAAATACGGAATTGGCGTATATTCGCACCCGCAAAAGTTCTTTGCTTTGTTGCCCAGGTGGCGGAATTGGTAGACGCGCTGGTCTCAAACACCAGTGGTAGCAATACCGTGCCGGTTCGATCCCGGCCCTGGGTACATAATTTAAAGCCGCCTGATAAAAGGTGGCTTTTTTTGTTGATTATACCATGTACTACGTTTATGCAATAAAGAGCTTAGTTAATGACTGGATTTATGTTGGAATGACTGACGACATTAAAAGAAGACTTAAGCAACACAACTCCGGTCACAACAAAAGCACAAAACCATACATCCCTTTTAAGTTGGTTTACTTTGAAGAACAACCTGACAGGGAACATGCCAGAAAAAGAGAAAAGTATCTCAAATCGGCTTCAGGGAAAAGATGGCTAAAATTTCAAATCAAATAGTAGTGCCGTGCCGGCCTGTCTGACTGCGCAGCCAGGCAGGTTCGATCCCGGCCCTGGGTACATAATTTAAAGCCGCCTGATAAAAGGTGGCTTTTTTTGTTGATTATACCATGTACTACGTTTATGCAATAAAGAGCTTAGTTAATGACTGGATTTATGTTGGAA
>JALVJU010000121.1 GCA_027034005.1 Marinilabiliaceae bacterium | reverse complement strand
TCTATTTTGGCCCTGACCTTGACCGCCCCCCCCCGCAAACCGTCGTTGTAACGAGACACATCTATCATTCCCCCTGTGGGAAAATCGGGATAGAGATCAAAAGGTTCACCCCTTAGGTGGGCAATGGAAGCATCAATAAGTTCACCGAAGTTGTGGGGAAGTATCTTGGATGCAAGGCCTACGGCAATTCCTTCCACTCCCTGTGCAAGAAGCAGCGGGAATTTTACCGGCAGGGTCACCGGCTCCTGGTTACGCCCGTCGTACGAAAGTTTCCAGGTTGTTGTCTTGGGATTAAAGACTACCTCATGGGCAAACCTTGTCAGGCGTGCTTCAATGTACCTTGGTGCGGCAGAACTGTCGCCCGTAAATATGTTTCCCCAGTTACCCTGTGTGTCTATCAAAAGGTTTTTCTGTCCGAGCTGTACCAGGGCATCACCTATCGATGCATCGCCGTGAGGGTGGTACTGCATGGTGTACCCGATGATATTGGCCACCTTGTTGTATCGCCCGTCGTCCATGCGGTACATGGCATGCAGTATGCGGCGCTGAACCGGCTTTAGCCCGTCGTTAATATGCGGCACGGCCCTTTCCAGTATCACGTAGGAAGCATAATCAAGAAACCAGTTCTTGTACATCCCCGGCAGGTGGTTGACCCTTGTTCCGTCAACCTCCCAGACAGGAGGGGGTGTTACCCTGTCTCCCTGAACCTCCTGTTGCTTCTTCAGGAGGTCTTGTTCTTCATTTTTTTCTTGTTCTTTATCTTGCTCTTTCTCGTCCATCAGAATTTTAAAATTTTAATTCCGCTTTCTTTCTGCCATTTAATACTTTAATCCACGAGGTCTTCCTCGATAACAAGGTTGTCGATGATGAAGGTCTGCCTGTTGGGAGTATTTTTTCCCATGTAAAAATCGAGCAGGTCTTTCACCGCATCATCCTTTCTCAATCGCACCTGTTCGAGACGGATATCTTTCCCGATAAAATTCTTAAACTCACCCGGTGATATCTCTCCAAGCCCCTTGAATCGTGTTATCTCAGGATTCTTACCCAGTTTTTTTATTGCTGCCTGACGCTCCTCGTCAGAGTAACAGTAGATGGTCTCTTTTTTGTTTCTCACCCTGAAAAGCGGCGTCTGCAGTATGTACAAATGCCCGTTCTTTACCAGCTCGGGGAAGAACTGCAGGAAGAACGTCAGCAGCAGGAGCCGGATGTGCATACCGTCGACATCGGCATCGGTGGCGATTATCACATGATTGTACCTTAGTGTCTCCAGTCCATCCTCAATGTTCAATGCTGCCTGCAGCAGGTTGAACTCTTCATTCTCGTAAACCACTTTCCGGGTCAGACCATAAGAGTTCAAAGGCTTTCCTTTCAGGCTGAATACTGCCTGGGTGTTCACGTCACGTGCTTTTGTGATGGAGCCGGAGGCCGAATCCCCCTCGGTGATAAAGATGGAGCTGTCAAGCTTGCGGTCGTCTTTTGATGTGTAATGGATACGGCAGTCACGCAGTTTTTTGTTATGCAGGCTTACCTTCTTGGCCCTCTCCTTGGCCAGTTTCTGTATGCCTGAAATTGCCTTACGCTCTTTCTCCGATTCCAGTATCTTTTTGTAGAGGATATCCGCTGTTTCCTGATTTTTATGCAGGTAGTTATCAAGCTCCTCTTTCAAGAAATCCATCACAAAATTACGTACCGAAGGGCCGCCCGGGCCGATATCCTTGGAGCCCAGTTTCGTTTTTGTCTGAGACTCAAAAACAGGTTCTTCAATCTTTATGCTGATGGCAGCGATAATGCCCTGCCGGATATCCGATACATCAAAGTTCTTGTTGTAAAAGTCACGGATGGTCTTTACTATCGCTTCACGGAATGC
>JALVJU010000120.1 GCA_027034005.1 Marinilabiliaceae bacterium | reverse complement strand
CTGAATTAGGGGCAGATAACATACACCACATAATCGAACATTCCGATTCTGTACTGTTTTTCATTACCGAACAAGTGTGGGACATTGTTGACACACAAAAGATGCCAGACCTCAAAGCTGTAATATCCCTCGAGATATTCTCCCTACTACATTCAAATGATAAAAAGACAGCTTCTACATTTGAGAACCTGGATAACCTTTTCGCAAAAAACACCCCAACGGCATATCAAAGGAAGATATCTCATTCCCGGAGATCAAAAATGATGAACTGGCTATGATAAGCTATACTTCCGGAACTACAGGTTTTTCGAAAGGAGTAATGATCTCGCACAACAGTTTAACGGCCAATGTCAGGTATGCACAGCGAAACATGCCATTAAAATCAGGTGACCCGATCCTGTCGCTGCTTACCATTGCACACGCTTTTGGAATGTCGTTCGATTTTCTCTTCCCGTTCACCCTTGGCCGTCATATCACATTCCTCACAAGGATACCACCTTTACCGGTTTTAATTAAAGCATTTGCTAAAGTACGCCCGCGGTTGATACTGCTTGTCCCGCTCATTCCGGAAAAGATATACAAAAAGCAGCTTTTACCTGTACTGGAAAAACCATTAGTTAAAGCGCTAGTAAAGATACCTGGCATAAACAAGCTGTTATACAACAAATTTAAGTCAAAACTGATGGATGTATTCGGAAATAACTGCCACGAGGTTGTTCTTGGCGGTGCGGCCTTCAACAGGGATGCGGAGATGGTTTTTCGCAAAATGCATTTCCCCTACACAGTTGGATACGGAATGACCGAGTGCGGTCCTCTTATCAGTTATGCCCCATGGAATAAGAACAAATTCGCATCGTGCGGCCGGGTTGTTGATACACTTGAGATAAAGATCGATTCGGAAGACCAGCAAAATATCGTGGGGGAGATACTTGTAAGGGGCGATAATGTTATGGACGGATACTACAAAAACGAAGAGGCCACAAAAGAGGTGATAGATGAAGAGGGGTGGCTGCACACAGGGGACCTTGGGGTGATAGACGAAGATGGATTTATCTTTATCCGCGGAAGGAACAAGAACATGATACTAGGGCCATCGGGAAAAAACATTTATCCGGAAGGGATCGAATCAGAGATAAACAACTGCATGTACATACAGGAATCTCTTGTTGTTGAACGCAGCGAAAAGCTTGTGGCACTTGTCTATCCCGAGCAGGGAAAGTTCAAGGAGATGAACAGCGACAAGGAGAAACTGAAGAAGATACTGAACGACTACCTGATGCGGCTGAACAAAAAACTGCCTGCTCATGTTAAAATAGCCAGGTTCGAGATCATGAACAAAGAATTTGAAAAAACACCCAAAAAGAGCCTTAAGAGATATCTTTACCAGGAGAAAAAATAACCGGATATGGAATTAATGCACTCTATCCCCGAAGATCTTGTTAATTTTATTGTAGTTGTAGCTTTTGCCCTGCTCATAGGCCTTGAGCAACGCCGGCGTCACTTTAATGAACCAAGGGACTCACTTTTCGGCATGGACCGCACATTTGCGATGGTAGGTGTATTGGGGTACATCCTGTATATCATTTCACCTGAGAACCTTCTCATTTTTGGAATTGGGGGAATAATGCTAACCACATTTCTGGCAATCTTCTACCTGAAAAAAATAGACAATAAGAGCAGGTACGGAATAACTTCCATTGTCATATTTCTGATCACTTACAGTCTTGCCCCACTTGTTTACAAATCCCCTATCTGGCTTTCAATACTTATTGTTACAACTGTACTTATACTAACACAACTAAAGGAACAGTTCAGGACTTTGAGCGGGAAGTTTGATGACAATGAATTTATAATACTTGCAAAGTTCCTTATCATTTCCGGCATCATCCTTCCGTTGCTTCCAAACACACAGATAAGCGAATACATCCCTGTTTCCCCTTTTAAATTCTGGCTCGCAATAGTTGTAGTGTCAGGCATATCATACCTCAGCTACATCATCAAAAAATTTGTATTCCCGCGAAATGGCATTCTGATAACCGGAATACTTGGAGGAATGTACAGCAGTACGGCAACATCGGTTGTACTGGCACGAAAAAGTAAAGATGAGGGCATTGCCATAAACCAGATCGCAACATCGGTCATTTTTGCCACCGGCATGATGTTCATACGCATTTTTATCATCATTCTCATTTTTAATGCATCTCTGGCCGGACATCTTGCATTCCCTTTTGCAGTACTAACAGTATTAACATTCCTGGTGGCAGGCATAATTTACAAGTTCAGCAAAAAGGGGGTCAACACAGAACTACAGGAACAGAAAACCAAAAACCCCCTGGAGTTCAACACAGCACTGCTCTTTGCTTTTCTTTTCGTGATGTTTTCGGTAATCACGAAATATGTCCTGAACAGGTTTGGCTCTCAGGGCCTCGACATCATGGCGCTAATAGTTGGAGTAACGGATATCGACCCGTTTCTTGTCTCACTGTTTTCAGGAACTTATAAAGTATCGCTTCCCGAGATAGCAGATGCCACGTTGATAGCCATCAGCAGCAATAACCTCATGAAACTCGGATATGTGCTCTTCCTTGGAAGCAAAGATGTACGCAAGCCTGTTATTTTTGGATTCGGGGTTATAATAATAGCCTGTCTGGTTTTTGTATTCACCTAAACAAATATATTTTGAAACAAACTTTATTTTTCTTCGTTTAAAACAACAAATGCTTTAAACTTAAGCACTTTTCATGTATAACTAAATCTTTTCTATGAAGAGAGTATTTTTACTTTTTATAATCTCACTTTTAATCTTCAGTTGTAACACCGTAAAAAAAGATCATCCACAAGAAAAGAAACCCCAGAATGATCCTGGTCCGGCAGCAGGGCCTTCCAGGGATTTGCCGGAGATACAAAAGGATGGTGTTTTAAAGGCCATAACCATTTACAGTTCCACAAGTTATTTTATCTACAGGGGAAAACCAGTGGGTTTTGATTACGAACTACTTACCCAGTTTGCATGCAGTATGAACCTCAATCTGGAAATTGTAGTAGCCCGTGATATCGATGACCTGATAAATATGCTCCTGCGTGGAGAAGGGGACATGATAGCTTACGGGCTTACCATTACCAAAAGCCGTAAAGAACTTATCAATTTCACAAAATATATGTCCAAAACGCATCAGGTATTAGTACAGAAAAAACCTGATAACTGGAGGAAGATGAAGCTGCATGAGATAAAGCGTATGTTAAAGTCAGATGCCCTTGATCTCATTGGCGATACTGTATGGGTCAGGAAGAATAGTTCGTACTATGAGCGGCTGATAAACTTAATGAAAGAGATAGGTGACACCATATATATAAAAACCCTTCCGGGGGATATGGATACGGAAGAGATAATCGAGAAAGTATCGGAAGGAAAAATAAGATACACCATAGCGGATTACAACATAGCCTCAATACTCAGCAGTTATTACCAAGATATCGACATCAGCGTTCCGGTAAGCTTGTCGCAGCGTCTGGCATGGGCTGTCAGAAAAGATTCTCCCAAGCTGCTTTCTGCCCTGAACAACTGGATACTTAAAATGCGCCGTACAGATGAGTATCACTACATATACAACAAGTATTTCAAGAATAACCGGAATTTCAAAGACCTTAAGAAAAGTGAATATTTCAGTAAGGAAACCGGAAAGATAAGCCCTTATGACAAGATCATTAAAAAGTATTCGGCTCAGGTCGGTTGGGACTGGAGACTGGTAAGTTCAATAGTTTATCAGGAATCCAGGTTCGATATAAACTCAAAGTCTTGGACAGGAGCCCGTGGGCTGATGCAGCTAATGCCATCCACGGCCAAAGCAATGGGGATAAAAAACCCCAAAGATCCTGAGCAAAATATCCGGGGCGGAATTAAATACCTGAAACATATTTACGACCGGTGGACTGACATCCCGGACACAATTCAGCGGATAAAGTTCACCCTTGCGTCGTACAACTGTGGGATAAACCATGTGATAGATGCACAAAAACTCACAGAGAAATATAAAGGGAACCCGCTAATGTGGGACAACAATGTTGAGAATTATCTCAGGCTACTTTCCAAGCCGAAATATTATAACGACCCTGTCGTGAAGTTTGGATATGTGCGGGACAGGGAGCCTTACCGGTATGTGAAAGAGATTTTTGAGCGGTACAAGCTTTATCAGGACGTGATACCGAAATAGAAAAAGGGGACATAAATTGATGATTTGTTGATCTGATGATTCGTTTATTTGAAAAGCTCTTTGTTAAAGGCATATCTCTAATAACAAATCGTATATCCTCAAAAAATTCGTATCTGTACAAAAAAGCCCCAACGGGGCAAAACAACCATACCTCCGTCCATACGAGGGCGGGGGTAGGAAAGCACAAAAACTCAACGTGGTTGGCGGGATTTTTGACGCGAAGCATTCAAAAATCGTGACAACCACATCACGCGATCACTGAGGGCACAGAAAACCCACAACAAATCTAGCAGAACCTTTTATTTCTTATGCAGCCCGCACTCTTTCGTATCCGGATTTTCCCACCACCAGCGGCCGGCCCTGATATCCTCTCCTTCCATTATGGCACGGGTACATGGCAGGCACCCGATACTCGGATAACCCTTATCGTGTAACGGATTGTACGGTATCTTATGTCCATTGATGTAATCCCACACATCATCCTCACTCCAGAATGCAAGAGGATTTATCTTTACAAGTCCGTTGTTGTCGTCCCACTCCACAACCTGGATGTCCTTGCGCGTTACCGACTGATCGGCACGGAGGCCGCATATCCAGGCATCAAGACCTTCAAAAGCCCTTTTAAGAGGATCAAGTTTACGTTTCCGGCAACACTCCTTGCGATTTTCAATACTATCGTAAAAAAGGTTGATCCCTTTTGTGTTCACCATCTCCTCCACTTCGGCATGATCGGGGAAGAACACTTTTATCTTTGTCTTGTATTTTTTCGAAGTCCTGTCTATCAGGTCATATGTTTCCGGGAAAAGCCTGCCGGTATCAAGGGTGAAAACAGTTGTTTCAGGATTTATTTCCACAACCATCTCTGTCAGCACCTGATCCTCTGCACCGAGACTTGAGGACAAAGCTATTTTATCGCCAAACCTTTCAATGAAATATGAAATAATCTCTTTAGGATCGGAATTCTTAAACCGTACCGCTAACTCTTTTATCTCTTCTTTGGTCATCATTTAATGTTTTGTGTTGACAAAAATAATGGATTTTAACCAAAGAAATAAGTTTTTGTTTCATCGCCGGAAAAATTACTTCTTATTTCAGGTAAAAGGAAGAACAAATGCAGGGTCAAAACCGATTGTAGTTTCCCTTATGAAGAACAAAAGCAGGGACCTCATTCCTGGATCCCTGCTAAAATATTTGAGGAATTAATTTTTTCAAATAACTCCAAGCTCCTTACCTGCCTTGATGAATGCAGCAATGGCCTTGTCAAGATGCTCTTTTTCGTGAGCTGCTGAGAGCTGAATCCTTATCCGCGCTTGTCCTTTTGGAACAACCGGATAGAAGAACCCTATAACATAAACGCCCTCGTCAAGCAGTCTGGAAGCAAAGTCCTGCGACAGTTTTGCATCGTACAGCATCAACGCTATGATAGCGGAATCAGACGGTTTAAGGTCGAAACCTGCCTCCTGCATTTTCTCCTTAAAATATACGGCATTATTCATCAGCTTATCGCGTAGTTCGGTTGATTCCGACAACATGTCAAAAACTTCAAGAGCTGCCCCTACGATTGCCGGTGACAATGAATTTGAGAACAGGTAAGGGCGTGACCGTTGACGAAGCATGTCAACTATCTCTTTCTTTCCCGTAGTGAATCCCCCCATAGCTCCTCCAAGTGCCTTGCCGAGAGTTCCGGTTATGATGTCGACCCGGCCCATAACATTGTGGTATTCGTGAGTACCGCGGCCTGTTTTACCGATAAAACCGGATGCATGGCTGTCGTCAACCATCACGAGTGCATCGTACTTATCTGCCAGATCACATATTTCGTTCAGTTTAGCAATATCGCCGTCCATTGAGAAAACCCCATCAGTGACCACTATGCGGAAACGCTGCGCCTGGGCTGCTTTGAGCTGTTCCTCAAGATCAGCCATGTTGGCATGCTTGTAACGGTAACGTACAGCTTTACACAGACGGACACCATCGATGATGGATGCATGGTTAAGCTCATCGGAGATGATAGCATCCTCGGCAGTGAATAACGGTTCAAAGACCCCGCCGTTGGCATCAAAGGCCGCAGCATAAAGTATAGTATCTTCCATGCCGAAGAACTCAGCGATCTTGCCTTCAAGCTCTTTATGGATATCCTGTGTGCCGCAAATAAACCTTACCGACGACATACCGTAACCGTGAGTATCGAGAGCTTTCTGGGCTGCTTTAACAACCCTCGGATGAGATGAAAGCCCGAGGTAGTTATTGGCACAAAAGTTAAGCACAGTTTCACCCGTTGTTACTTTAATCTCGGCCCCCTGGGGGGTAGTGATTATGCGTTCGTTTTTGTAAAGGCCTGACTCCTTAATGGATTCTAGTTCCTTTATTAAATGATCTTTGATCTTTCCGTACATATCAATAAGTTTTAAGATTCAATATATCATATCAAAAATAAGATTTTATCAAAAGATATTTTATGACTTAATTCATTATTGATGATACTTCCTCTTTGATATTTTTCCACTGCTCATCGCTCATTTTGGGACCGATAACCTGTATCACGTTCCCTGCCGTTACAGCTCCTATCCTTCCGCACTGTTCAGGCGTGAGTCCCCTGCTAATCCCGTACAGGAAACCAGCTGCATACATATCCCCTGCTCCGGTAGTGTCAACACTGTTTGCCGGGATAACCCCTACTTTCACAACTTCGCCGTGATAATTTATCAAAGAACCTCTTTTGCCTAGTTTCAAAACAGCAATGTCAGTATACTTGCTCACCTCCTCTAGTGCCTTATCTTCTTCCTTTCCTGTGAATGCCTTCGCCTCTTCCTCATTTGCAAAAAGTATGTCAACGTACTCTTTGGTTATCCTTTTCAGGAATTCCAGATTGTCCTCTACAACATTGTAACTTGCCAGATCGAGGCTGTTTCGCAATCCTGCCTCTTTAGCCATACGAAGCGCTGTCTCCACAAGTTCATAGTTCTGTACAAGATATCCTTCTACATGAAAACATGTGTAGTCTTCGAACATTTCCTTTTTCAGGTCAGCCACAGTCATCTCAATGGCAGCACCGAGGAAGGTGGCCAGTGTACGTTCCGAATCCGGGCTGATAAGAACAGTTGATGTTCCCGATCTGTTCTTGCCATAATTAAGGTAAGTCCGGATTTTGCTCTTCTCCATATCATCCCTGAAAAACGTACCCATCTCATCTTTACCTATCATGCCGATAAACCCGGTTTCAACACCAAGTGTTGCCAGGCCGTGTATGGTATTTGCTGCCGAACCTCCGGCTGCTTTGTTGATGATGAATTGCCCGGCCTTAGAATTTATCAGATTAAAACCGTTATCATCTATTAGTTGCATACTGCCCTTGGGCAGCTTAAGCTCATCAAGCAATATGTCATCTTCTATCTTTGCAAGGATATCCACCAATGCGTTTCCAAGTCCTAATACTCTGCTCATCTGTCAATTATTTTATGATTTGAAAAATATTTAAAATTTTTCTCAAAGATATTGTATATTTTAAAGAATCATTCTATTTTTGCATCGCATTTGACGACAAGGGTTGTCGAAAGCAGGAACAGAAAAGAAAAACACTGTTTTTTTGAAATAATTTTCCCCAGTAGCTCAGTTGGTTAGAGCGGCGGACTGTTAATCCGTAGGTCGTAGGTTCAAGTCCTACCTGGGGAGCTAAGTAAATAAATCAGGATAGAAAACCTGAAAGATTAACCTAAGAAACCATCGTTTTTTAGGTTTTTTTTTGCCATTACCTTGCCCCGTTGTAATTACCAATTTATCTATGAAAGTTTTATTTTGGCTAAACACAGGCAAAAAAAACCGGCAAGGTAAATTTCCGCATTATTGCAGAATTACAATAAATGGCGAACGAGCAGAAATCTCGACCGGAATTTTTTTAGGTAAAGATGAGTTTGATGCAAAGAAAAAACGCATCAAGTCACGTAATCCTTTATTTGAGGAATACAACAGACTTATCGATGATCTTTCCCACAAATTAAACCACACATACTACCAGCAAATATTTCAAGGTAACAACCCCACGGCTGCCGAGATCAAGGAACTACATTCGGATAGTAAGCAACGTAAGTTTACAATCTTGACCGAACTGATAATAGAACATATTGACGAATATTTTCGGATCAAGCGAAGTGAAAGTATTCGTCAAAAACAACAACGATACCTTGAAATAACAACAGAATATCTCTCAACACACAACCAAGAGAACATTCACATTGATAAATGTAATTTCCATTTTTTTGATGAGCTGGCGCATTATCTGCACAACGATAAAAAATACTCTCCGGCATATATTAAAGAAGCTGATCGGCTTCATTCGCTCAACTATACGTTATGCTTACAACAAAGCATATACAAACAAATTGCCTATTGACTATACTGTTCCATTCCGGGAGAAACCAGAGTTCATTTACCTTACAGAAAGAGAAGTTGACAAAATACGAAACCACAGATTTTCTGAAGAGCGACTTCAACGCATTGCAGACTGTTTCATGGTGCAATGTTTTACCGGACTTGCCTATGTGGACCTTAAAAAATTAGATGCAGGCAATATTGTGATAGAGAGTGACGGCCTTTGGCTCAATATAAACCGGCAAAAAGTTCAAACCTCTGAAATGGTCGTACCAATACTTAAAAACGTAAAAGATCTGCTACTAAAATACAACTTCAAACTGCCTGTTATCAGCAACCAAAAATATAATGCTGCACTAAAAGAGATTGCTAAAGAAGTTGGGATAAACAAAAAACTGACCTCTCATGTAGGGCGTAAAACATTCGGTACCCTGTTACTGAACAAGGATGTTCCCATTGAAACCGTAAGCCGCATTTTAGGCCATGCTGACGTTAAAACAACCCAAAGGCACTATGCAAAAGTCCTGCACATGAAAATAGCTAAAGATTTGAGATTGATAAGCTTTTAATTCAGATATTAGAACAATGTCCTTGAATATTTTCTGTTATCTTCTTCCTTTCCATACATAATTTATCATTATATCAACAAAATCCATTTAAGCGGGATAAACAAAATACGGTGTTCGTCATCAAATTCGGGCTTTTCAAAGGTGGCATTCACGATAATACCATAACGGTATTTGCCGTAATTTTTTATCTGAGCGCTTGTTCTTTTTCCTATTCCCACTTCCATTAAAACAGGTTCATCCATAGTTTCAATCACAAAATCTGGATTTTTCTTTTTCCCGAAACCGTATCTTACAATTCCTTCGGACAAATTACGCTTCAGATACATGGCTATAACATCCTCGTATAGCTTTGCCCGTAAATCTGTATTTATCTTATCGCCGTAAATCCGTGAATACAAAGCCCGCCGCAAAGAGGGAGACATAAAAAAGGCCTTTTGCGTTTTTCCGGTTTTGGGACGCACGCCACCATGCGGTAAAAACACATTTAGTATTTCCGCCTGATTAAGCGTGTTTATGATCTTCTCCACTTCGGTCTCTTTTATGCGAAATTCCTTGGATAAAGTCTGGAAGTTCACTTCATCGCTTAAAGCCAAACGGAATAAAATACGGTTAAATACGTTGAAGTATTCGGAACCTGCCGACGGAATATCTTTAAGCAAAATGCGCTCAAAAAGCGCAAGCACACGCTCAATAATTAAAGTCTTATTGGCAATGGGCAAAAACCGGGCAATATTATGAAAACTGATATATTCGTCAATAAGCGTATTGATCTGACTATTCGTAATTTTTTGTGCCTGATTAAAATAGTTATCAATACTCTTTTCTTTGTTGATTACTGCCCTTTTAGCTTCTTCATAACCGGCAGCAAAGAAAAAAGCGTTTTTAAGTGCATCGGCCACACCTCTTATTGGAACTAAAATATTTTGGGAATTCAATATCCATGTTTTTGCCACTACAAATTCGGGAAAACGAAAAGGAAATATTTTCATCAAGGTCCAACGCGAAGCAAGATCGGAACTGCTGTGCAACAAAAGTGCCGAGCTACCGGTTGTAAGCACAAATATTTTTTTGCCCTTTTCATATAATATTTTCAGGTCTTTTTGCCATTCGTCAGCTTCATGTACCTCGTCAATTATTAGCATTATCTTTTCGCTCAATTCGTTTAACGGCTTCTTGAGGACTTTCTCCAAAGCATTGAAAACATCATACAAATTGGCATTGAGGCGATTTAGATCATCTACACTGATAAAGAAAACCTGCCTGGTATGGTTGTGATATACGTAATTTGCCGTTTGCCATGTAAGTGTTGTTTTCCCCACACCACGCAATCCTGAAAGAGCGATCATACGTGGTTGCAACCCTTCCGAAAAAAAACCTTTGGCATATTTTTTTAATAGAACGAAAGCATTTCTTTGAGGTAACTTTTTATCTCTTTCGTCATAGGTTTCGCCTTGTAATCGCTTTTGTGTTACTTTATTGTTTTGTATGTATTCAATTAGTTCTTCCATATTTTTTTCCTTTCGGCCAACCATTTTGGCTTAATCCCTTTTTCTTCAAGAACTTCTTTAATTCTATTCAAGAATAGAAAAGTTTTAATTGCCAAGATAGTTAAACTTAAATTATTATCTCAAAAGACAATATAAAAAATATTTTAATTTTGATTAGTTAACTGTAAATGGTATACGACAAAATCCACTTTTATGTAGTTTTTCCACGAATGAACAAAACAGAAGCAGGCCCGCTTGCCTTGCTGTACAGTCAGACCCGCCTGATCGCAGTAGTCGGCATAATTTTCAATTACAACTTTAAGTCTTTCTGTTCCCCCAATCAGTCGCGTGGTGCGGTTGTCACGATTTATGAATGCTTCGCATCAAAAATCCCGCCAACCACATTTGATTTTCGTGAATTTTGTCGTACACCCTATCATTAATTTTTCATTATCTTTGTAATACAGGTTTAAAATCATAATCTAATGAGTTCATATACAATTAAAATAACCAAAAGGAGTAAAAAGGCAAAAAACTTTTTAATGTTTCTCCTTGATTATGCCAAAGACAATGATTTTATATCAATTGATAAATCTCCTAATCCCGTTACACGTAAGGCGATGAAAGATGCCCGTGACGGTAAAGTAACAAAAGTAGAAAGTGTCAAAGAATTATTTGACAACATATAGCTTAATTGTTAGAGCGGCTTTTAGGATAGTGTCATAATTTTTTAGAGAATTTGCATTTCGGATAATTCGAACAACCATAAAATCTTCCATATTTCCCTTTTCTAATTACTAAGTTGCCCCCACAATATGGGCATACTAATGAGTTTAAGTTTTTCTTTCGTCTTTTGATGTTTCTTTTTACATATCTTTTATGTTCTATTTTCCTCTTTTTATCCGTGACTATAAATTCTCTTATTTTATTTGAAATAACATCAATGTCTTCGAATGACAGATATGGTGTTTTTTCTTGTTTTATAGTTTTAAGAAGTTTGTGTTTATAAACAACTGGTATTTTTGAATAAACGTTTTTAAGCTTCGCCCTGCCTGCAAAAACAATAATTGAATGATATTTTATGTATTTATAGTCTGATAATATGTTTTTTAGAAAATTTATATGTGCCCAATTTTGCCTTACCGGATTTATAATTTTTGTTTTCTTTTTATAAAGTGATTGAGTCCAGTATTCTGAATTTTCACCTCCGTGAATCCAACCTTTATAGTTTTTTGTTTCAATAACAAAAATTCCATAAACAGAAATAATTAAATGATCGATTTGAGTACTTCGTCCATTTATTCTCAAATAAACATCATTAAAAATTCGATATTCTTTTTTGTTCAGTTTTCGTAATCTCTTTCTAACACTATACTCACCTTTAACACCCTTAATTTTAGGCAGATAAACTTTAACAAAAAGAAATCTTATTACGTAAACAGCTAATATAAGTGCAAGAATCACTATCCTATTATGTTCCAATTTTTTCCTTTATTTTTTTTAATCAAATGAGATTATAGCTATCTGGTAAATAAATTTATCCTAATTCTTCCAATAACCATACCAATTAATTTTTCTACTCATCAGTGAAGTTCTTATTTTACATTTGTCTCGAATATACATCCCTCCAAACATGATTTAATCATTATCTTTGCGGCATAAAAACACACTTGATGAAGATTAACCTGAAAGTGATAGCGGGCTTAAGCCTGGCGATGATATTCTGGGCATTTTCGTTCGTATGGGTAAAACAGGCATACATATCTTTTAACCCGTCCACGGTAGTGCTGTTCAGACTTATCCTCAGCGCCATTCTGCTGTTCGTCATTCTTAAGCTGCTGAAGAAGCTGAACCCGTTGCACAGAAAAGACCTGAAATGGTTTTTCCTGCTGGCATTTTTCGAGCCGTTCATGTATTTCGTGGGTGAGAGTTTCGGGCTTAAGTACGTGTCCTCAACCATGGGGGCCGTGATAATCTCTACTATACCACTTTTTGCCCCTATTGCCGACAGGTTGTTCTTCAAAGCAAAGTTAACTCTGTTGAACATTCTTGGGCTCATCATATCTTTTGCCGGAGTACTGATGATAGTTCTGGGAAAAGACCTTTCTCTGAATGCGCCGCTTTACGGCATCATGATGCTGTTCCTGGCGGTCATGGCGGCAATCGGTTATACCGTTGTGCTGAAAAAGATACCCATGCACTACAATGCCGTCTCCATCATCACATATCAGAATGCTATTGGGAGTCTCTACTTCCTGCCACTGTTCCTCACACTGGACCTTAAACACATTGAATCAACAGTGATAGGCCCAAAGGCGGTATGGGCAATCGTTCAGCTTGCCATCTTTGCATCGTCTGCTGCATTCATCCTTTTCACTGATTCAATCCGGATAATCGGCATTACCAAAGCCAATGCCTTTGTGAACATGATACCTGTATTCACGGCAATTTTTGCATGGTGGCTGCTTGACGAACCTTTGAGCATTAAAAAGTTCATTGGCATTGCTATCGTTATCGGAGGAGTGTTCATTTCACAGATCAAAAAAGGCAACGTGGTGACGGAGTAAAACAAAATATAATTTTATGGTCGACCTCGATAAACTCAAAGAAGACGCGAACAGAAAAAGCAAAGAGAACAAGCGTTTCCTCGATAAGCTGAAAAAGAAAAAGCCCAAAAACCTGAACAATGTCGTTGCAGGACTTCATGATGAAGTTTTCTCCTACACTGACTGCCTCGAGTGTGCCTCCTGCTGCAAGTCGATAAGCCCGATAGTAATCGATCGCGACATTGACCGCATTGCTAAACACCTGAAAATTTCTCCATCTGCCCTTGTTGACCAGAACCTGGAACTTGACAGCGACGGGGATTACGTTTTCAGGGAAACGCCCTGCCCGTTCCTCATGCCCGATAACTACTGCAGCATTTATGAAGTCAGGCCGCGTGCCTGCCGCGAATATCCGCACACCGACCGCAAACGATTTTACCAGATAAGTAACCTTACCCATAAAAATACGTTTATCTGTCCTGCAGTCTTTGATGTAGTTGAAAAATTAAAGGATATTTACAAGTGATTTGATGTTGCAGGCACAGACTAAAAGTCTATTTTTGCCGTTTATAAAATGATCATGCGGAAAGAACTCATAAAAGCCATACTTCCACTGATGCTCCTTTTTCCTGTCCTAGTGCAGGCACAGAGAGGGGGCGACGGCGTATATGAGTTCCTGAACCTCACCAACTCGGCGCGGGTTGCGGCCATTGGCGGCAATCAGGTGGGGATGACAGATGCCGACCTCAGCTTTACTTACCACAACCCGGCGGCCTTAACAGATACCGTTAACGGCCATCTCACATTGAATTACGTCAACTATTTTGCCGACATCAACTACGGATATGCTGCTTATGCCCGGACATTCAAGAATGTGGGCAATTTCTCGGCCGGTATCCACTACATCAACTACGGGACTTTTGACAGGGCCGATGAGTACGGAACGATAAACGGCACTTTTTCCGCCGCCGAATATGCGATCCTAATGACCTATTCCCGTATGCTTTCGAAAAGGTTCAATGCAGGAATAACCTTTAAGCCGGTAATTTCCAATTTCGAGAATTATCACTCTTTCGGGCTTGCATTCGACCTTGGGCTGATGTACATATCGCGCAACAAGCTTTTCAACGCAGGGTTAACACTTAAGAATTTCGGCTCACAGATAACCACCTACAACGAGACCACAGAGCCACTTCCAATGGACCTTCAGGCAGGCATGAGCATAAAACTGGCACATGCCCCTTTTCGTTTCAGCGTAACGGCACAGGACCTTCTGAACTTCGACCTTACGTACACTCTGCCTGACGATGAAAACAGTGACCCTATAGAGTTTGAGGACAATACACCCGGGTTCGGGGACAAACTGATGAGGCACATGGTTTTCGGATTTGAGTTTGCCCCGTCTAAGAATTTTTATATTTCGGGGGGATATAATCACCGGAGGCGCAAAGAGCTGGCAGTTGATGCCAAAGCATCTACGGTAGGTTTCTCATGGGGATTCGGATTCAGGGTTTACAAATTCCGTTTTGCCTATGCATCGGCAAAATACCACCTTGCAGGCTCGTCCAACCTTTTCTCAATCTCCACAAATCTCTCTTCCTTCGGAAAAAAATAATTTGACTTTGTACCGGAATATTCCTTAATTTTGAATATCCACATTTAACTCTTTCACCATGGTTCGTAAAAAAGTATTGTTTTTTCTGACGTTTGTAGTAATTGTTTTCGCCCTTACAAGCTGCCTTCCCGGCGGCGGACATTACTCACCGGTGAAACCTGCAGGATTTTTCTCCGGGATATGGCACGGATGGATTGCTCCCTTCGTACTAATCCTAAGCATCTTTTCTCACAAATACACCATATATGAATCTTTCAATACGGGCTGGTGGTACGATTTCGGTTTTTATATTTCAATAATTGCCGGATTCGGGGCATTACGGTTTTTCAGAAATAAAGAATGATATACAGCAGAGGGCATGCCCTATTCGTTTCCCGTATTTATTATCTCTTTAATTATCTCATCATACAAGGTAAGGAATATTGAGAATGACTCGTTCAGGTTGAGCTTATTTTCCATCAAAGCATCAAAGGCCCTGGTCCTTATTTTATGCATCTGTTTTAAAAGTTTTTCTTTCTCTTCATCATCCATACCCGAAAGAGCTTTTTTCCTTAATCTTAAAAGGTCAGAATAAAGAAGCTCGACACGCATCTTTTTTCTTTGGTTCAGATGTCTTTTCAGCGAAGCAAAAGCACCGGCCAGAATAGCCAGGATGGAGAGGAAAGGCCATAAAACAGATGCATACCTTGTCCAGATGGAAGGTTTATTCCTGTTCTTAAAAGTTTTGGCCCCTTCATGCAGAGGAAACGACAAGACATAATCGTTTATGTTAAGGTCCAGTAGATTATATATATGATCCTTGTTGAGCAATTCCGGTTTCTTTTCCGTGATCGTTTCCACTATCGAATAAACAAGGTACTTATCCTCATCTTCAGAGGTGATGAGTATATCAGGGATGGCAGCCGTAAGCACAGGCTCTTCTGGTTTGCCCTTGTAAAATGATTTTGGGATTATGAACGGGGCAAACTGGGGTATGACCAGCTTCAATCCTTCCACAGCGGAACCTTTGCCGAGATTCTCTATTTTATCGAGTGGATGAAACTTCGCCCCATGATCAACGAGGTCTCTCATTATTGGATTGTGTAGATGGGTAAGCCCTACATACACAAATGAAGAATCCAGCCACTCCTGTTCTTTGAGATCATGTATCTTATAAGATAATTTTTCAGGGAAATGAGTCCCAACGCTTTCAAAGAATGTTTTAAAAATTAAAGTGTCAAGGTGTGACATATCCTCAAAGATAATATCGTTCTCCTCGAACAGGTCTTTCAGGTTCTTATTGTCCGCTCCG
>JALVJU010000119.1 GCA_027034005.1 Marinilabiliaceae bacterium | reverse complement strand
TGCCCCAGACTATCCTTACGGCAGCCATTTTCAGGTTCGCGCCTTTGGTGATTATGGCAGGGCTTTTACCTCCAAGTTCCAGGGTAACCGGCGTGAGATGTTCCGATGCTGCACGCATGATTATCTTTCCCACATTGGGATTTCCCGTGTAAAAAATCTTGTCGAACTTCTCTTTCAGCAATGCTGTTGTCTCCTCTACCCCGCCTTCGATAACATGGAAAAAGTGGTTGTCGAAATTTTCATTTATCATCTCTGCCATCACATTGCTTGTGTTCATCGCAAGTTCGCCCGGTTTCATTATCACGGTGTTACCCGCAGCAATGGCTGAAACTACCGGCTGCATCGACAAGAGGAACGGATAGTTCCACGCACCTATCACAAGCGCATTGCCCAACGGCTCGGGCATAATGTAGCTGCTTCCCGGCAGGTTGGCGATATTTGCCTTGACCCTTTTGGGTTTGCTCCATGACCTCACCTTTTTGATGGAGTCTTTTATCTCGGCATAAAGTATTGCCAGCTCAGTCTCGTAAGTTTCATAAGCTGATTTGCGAAAATCGGCATAGATGGCTTCATACATATTCTCCTCGTTAGACTTCAGCACTCTCAGGAATTTGCGAAGCTGTTCCTTGCGGAATTTAATATCCTTAGTGGCATTTGAGTTGAAAAAATCCCTCTGGTTCTTCAATATCTTTTTGTAATCTTCCATCGTTCTCATTTTTTGTTCCAATGCAAACATAAAAATTAAACCATCCCCCTTAAAATATTAGTGCAAGATATTTAACGAACGTGCACATTAAGGGATGTTCGGGTTCAAAAAACAGTTCAATCCCTGACAGACTTAATGTATTCTCATTACATTTGTAGTGAAATCAAAAAACTTACCACACACATGGGAAAAATATATCCGGACTCGGGTGTTGAGCTAAATCCTTACGTATCGAAGAATTACGATAATTTTATGAACATCGGTTCACTGGGCTTGTACGGCCGTTTTATCCGCAAGGTCATTGCGCAGATGAAGATAGAAAAGGATGACCATATCCTGGACCTTGGCTGCGGAACAGGCCGCAACTCAAAGCTGATGACAAAGTATCTCGGAGAGAACGGCCGCATCACAGGACTGGATATTTCACCAGAAATGGAGCAGCAGTTCATCGAGAATTTTAAGGATGACGACAGGATACAGTTCCGGAATCAGCGTATCGACATCCCTTTCAATCTTGGTGAGCAGTTCGATAAGGCGTTCATCAGTTTTGTGATACACGGCTTCCCGCATGAGGTAAGGGACAAGGTTATCCAAAATGTGACATACCACTTAAAACCGGGAGGTTCATTTTTTGTCCTCGACTTTGCCGAATTCGATATGGATAAGATGCCGGCACTCTACCGTTTCATCTTCAAAAAAGTGGAATGTAAGTATGCTTTCGATTACATCGAGCGCGACTGGAAAAAGATACTTTCAGGATACGGTTTTGGTGATTTCGAAGAGCATCACTACATGAAAAAATATGTGAGGTTGCTGAAAGCCGTAAAAAAATGATTTTGTAACCATGATAAAACAAGCTGCGGAAATAATCAGGAATTCATCACGCACAGTGGCTTTTACGGGAGCAGGCATATCGGTAGAAAGCGGCATCCCGCCGTTCCGAGGGCCTGGGGGATTGTGGAACAGGTATGACCCCAAGATACTTGATATCGATTACTTCGAGACCAATCCTGCCGAGGCATGGACAGTCATCAAAGATCTGTTTTATGATTTTATGGGCAATGCCGGCCCCAATGCTGCACACCTGGCCCTTGCCGAGATGGAGAAAATGGGATACCTGCAGGCCGTTATCACACAGAATATCGACAACCTGCACCAGAAGGCAG
>JALVJU010000118.1 GCA_027034005.1 Marinilabiliaceae bacterium | reverse complement strand
TTTTGAAAAAGACTTATTTTCCGGTTAATTTTGTTCTTTCTAACGTATTTACTGGGATACAAAGCCATTTTTAATAGGTGTTGAAAAACTTTCGGATGATAGTGAAACAACTAAAATTGTCTGGTATTTTCTTATATCATTACGAGCGAGGTAGGAGTAATGCAATCATTGTCCTTTCGTCCTCGCAATGACGATCTGGTAACAGAAATGGACGAAGAAACAGACGAATTAAACAGGATTATTCCCGAAGGGCTAATCTGATAGTCGGCAAAGGGTAGTCGGGGCGCGACTTAAAGTCGCACTCCGAATATTCAATCTTAGAAATGGAGCACCAGTATAAAATCATCGAAAACCTGCCCGAGGTAGAGCGTGTTTTTGTAGATAAGGGCTGTGGATACGGCAGATATCCTGCTTCCGTCATCAGAGAAAATTACTTCTTTTTCACCACTTTTTGCCGACACCCTGTAAACAAGGGATGGAGATATTTTAGCCGGATCTTTAGCATGTTTCATGAATTTACTGAAGCTTTGATGCGATGCAACAAGGAATACGCCCGGCTCCATCCTAATGATGTTGTCCCCGCCTTTTAGCTTACAGACAGTCTGTTGTTTGAATGTTGACAGGGGTGCTTTGTAAAGTTTCCCTGAAAGGGTGGAGGTAAAGTAAAGAGTATCATTTTCAAGGATTATCCCGTTTGGCATCTTAAGCCCTTTTATCACTTTCACTTCTTTTCCGTTTGAATAGCGAATGATACTGCCGCCAAAAGTTTTATAATCGGTGTAGTAGAACTCATCTTTGGAAGTAACAACAAGGTCATTGGGTTTCCCTGAAATATCTGTAAAACGCTTATCCAACTGCAGACGTTCTTTTAGTACCGTGAAACGGTCTATTTCGCTTTGATGTTTCCCGATGTGGTTTATCACATAAAGCCATGAAGTGTTATTTTCGCGGTAAAGGAAGACGCCATGCGGGTGAAAGTCAAAACCGAGGGGAGAAGTGAACAATATTTTGCGAGCCTTGCTTTCCGAAATGTCATAAGCCCAAATCTCTCCTTTTGTATAGCTGTTCCTTCGGTTATCGCAAGATATCAGGAGGCGGTTGTTGGCCGTGTCGAGGGCAAAATCCTCCGGGCCAAACCCTGTCTCAACTTTTATGGTATCGGATGCTGCAAAGGCATTAGCCATTGATGCCGCAAAAAAGAAGAGTAGCAGAATGCCGTTTTTGAAAATATTTTCGATAGAGAAGAATAACATTGCCTGAGATTTTATCTCAAGTTAAGTAAAAAACAGAGTAAAATAAAATAAACAATCTCTACTCTAACTGCAATCTCGGATTGTACGACAAAATACACTTTTGTGCAGGTTTTCCCCACTAAGCAGATATGCCATATATGTAAAATATGCACCGCAAAGGCAGAAAGTACAGAGTTAGGAATTATCCACGGATTACACGGATAGGATTTTTAAGGTTTTTCTTTTATGTACTCGTAGTTTTTTTGAAAACCTACGATCGTTCCCGTACATAAAAACGCACAGTCCCTCAACTAATTTGTGCCACCTGTGGCAGAAAAACCCACACCTCTGTGTCACGGTGTCTCTGTGTTCGTCATCCCTGTTCCTCCAATCAGTCGCGTAATGCGGTTGTCATGATTTTTGAATGCTGCGCGTCAAAAATCCCGCCAACCACGTTTGATTTTCGTAATTCTGGCCCCGCCCTCGGACGGGGTTCCCATTGTTTCGCCCCGCTGGGGCTTTGTTTAGTCATGAACCTGCCTGCTATTCCCCCCTGATACCTGCCCCTTCGAGAACACGAAGGTAATCATCAAGGTCGAGGGTCTCTCCGTCAGCAACGATACGAGCCTTGTTGTAGAATG
>JALVJU010000117.1 GCA_027034005.1 Marinilabiliaceae bacterium | reverse complement strand
TATCTTCTACCATGGGATCAGCTTTCGTATTGGGCTGTAACGATAGTAACCGAGATCATGAGCTATATCCCCCTGATAGGAACACCACTCAGTGATTTCCTGAGAGGTGGAGAGCAATTAGGTCAAAAAACACTGATGAACTTTTATGTGCTGCACACAGGTGTTCTCCCTTTGCTTATGATAGTATTCATGGCACTGCATTTCTGGCTTGTACGTAAAGCCAAAGGTGTTACTACAGGTAAAGAAAAAGGTGAATATGTTGATGTAAATCCGAATCTGATAAGAAAGGAAGTAATCGCAATGCTGTCTGTCATTGTTATCCTGTTCTTTCTGAGCACCTTTTTCAATGCGCCGTTGAAAGAGATGGCCAATCCCCTGATAAGCCCCAACCCGAGCAAGGCACCCTGGTATTTCATCGGGCTTCAGGAACTGCTAATGCATATCCATCCTGCTTTTGTAGCATTTGTAATACCTGTCAGTGTAATATCTTTTATGGTTTATGTCTCATACCAAAAATCGAACGAAATCAACACCGGAGTATGGTTCAATGCCGAAAGAGGTAAAAAACAAGTTGTCAATGCTGTTATTTTCTCTTTTGTTTTAACATCAGTTTTGATCCTTGCAACAGAACACCTCATTGATTTCAGATCCTGGTTCAAATCCATGCCGCTGATAATTTCAACAGGTTTGTTACCTCTGTTGTTGTATATTGTTCCGGCCGGAGGATATTTATGGTACCTGTGGAAAAAGAACAAAGTGAACAAGCCGGAACTGTTAATGATACTGTTCACCATAATCATTGTTTCATACATAGTGATGACCATAACAGGCCTGTGGCTGAGAGGAGAAAGCATGAAACTTATATTTTGAGAAATTGTTTGTGACTGATGAAAAGGAAGAATAAAAATAATGAGAATAAGGGGCTTTCTTCTACCGCTGAAAACGGAAAGAAAGCTGCTCCCGGCCGCCGCAATTTTATCAAAAGGGCAATATTGTTCCTTTTCGGTGCCGAAGCCGCTTATCTGCTGTTCGATTTTTTCAGTGGGAACAAAAAAAAGAACTTTGAACCTGAGGACCTTTACGAAGTAGGACATGCAAAGGATTTTGAACCGGGAAGGATATATCCGTTCACATCCGGAAAGTTCTACATCTATAAATTCGATGACGGAGGGATGATAGCCATATCGTACCGTTGCACCCATCTTGGGTGTACCATAAATTTCAGCGAGCAGGACGATAAGTTCATCTGCCCTTGTCACGCATCAGCATTCAACATTAAAGGAGAAGTACTGTCGCCCCCGGCAACAAGGCCGCTGGACACATTGCCAATATACATAAAGAACGGCATAGTGAAGGTTGATATCAACCATCCGAAAAAGAGAAAACGTTTCGAGAGATCACAACTGACATACGGATAAAAATGAAGGAAAAATTAGAGATTAGTGTTTAGAGTTTAGAGAACAATTAACCATTTAACCATAGAGCCATAGAACACTTTAGCCATAGAACCATAAATGAAATACAATAAATTAAAACTCATACTATCACTTGTAATACTGCTGCTCTACCCGGTATATCTGATAAAACAGTTGTATTTTACCGAGAAGCAGCCCGACAAGCCCGTGTACAACTATGTGGGTAAGGATGCGTGCATTGAATGCCACGAGGCGGAGTACAATGACTGGCATGGTTCCGACCACGATAAGGCAATGGATGTGGCAAATGATTCTACGGTACTTGGTGACTTCAACGATGCAGTCCTTGTTTCAAAGAACGGGATAAAGCACCGCATGTTCCGCAAAGGCAAAAAGTTTGTGGTAAACACAGACGGTGAAGACGGCAAGATGCATGACTACGAGATCAAATATGTGTTCG
>JALVJU010000116.1 GCA_027034005.1 Marinilabiliaceae bacterium | reverse complement strand
ACACGAGCAATCTGTCATCACCGGACTCTCCCGACAACAAACTAACGCCGTCAAGAGTGTTGTCGGCAAGCCTGATCCCTGCTGCCTGAGCAACAGTAGGAAGGATATCAAGAGTAGAGACGTACCTGGTTTCAACTTTCCCTGCTGCAATGTTTCCGGGCCAGCGGACAGCCATTGGGACACGGATGCCTCCCTCCCACAGCGAATACTTACCGGCAGAAAGTGGCGCGTTGTTTGCCCCCGTGATGGGAGAACCTCCATTGTCCGACACGAAGAGCACAAGGGTGTTATCGTCCAGCCCGTCCGCTCTCAAAGCATCCAAAAGCCGTCCGATATTATCATCCAGGCAGTTGAGGTTAGCAAGGTAATACTTCCTCATGTCCTCATCCTGAATGACCCCGAGACGGGTATATTTTTCGTAGTAAGCAGAGTAAGACCCCGGTTTTTGCTTTCCGAATGTCTCCATACTATCGGGATCGTAATTGTGTATGGGAGCAACATCATATTTGTCAAGATATTTTTGCGGCACTTCGTGAATGACGTGATGGACAGAGTTGTAAGCCAATGTAAGAAAGAACGGCTTGTCCCTTTTTATTCCAAGATATTTTATTGCCTCATCGGTAAAAATATTTGTAAGATAACCATTGTCAAAACTATGGTAAGAGTTGTTTTCCATCAAAGGCCCGAGATGTGCACTTGTGCCATTGGGATCGGGGGTCCGTTTGGCTATCTCATCCGAGCAGAGCCAGTAGTCGTGCGCATGTGCACTGAAACCCAGGAAATAGTCATAACCATGATTTAACGGATATTCACGCACATCGAAACGATGATAATTTTTGCCATAATCGGACTTGCCGATCCGTGCCGTAGCATAACCGGCACCTTTCATGTATTCTGCTATTGTTTTAACATTGTCGGGCAGTCCCGGCCCCCAGCCGGCTTTCTCATCCCACCTGAACTGGTTTTTCCCCGTGTTCAACCCTGCCCTTGAAGGGCTGCAAACTGGTGCGGAAACATACGCCTGAGTAAAAACAGTCCCCTCTTTTGCCAACCGTGACATATTAGGAGTGGAAATACGCGGATCATGATTTTCGAACGGTTCAAAATCTGCATACCCCTGATCGTCAACAATGATCAAAAGAACATTGGGCTTTTGACTACTGTTTCTTGAAGTGGTTTGTTTACAACCAAACATTGCGGCAAGCAATGCCGCTGCCAATAAAGTAAATAGTCTCATTTTTTAATGTTTTAAGATAATTGGGGGCGCGACTGTTTCCTCACCCCCTCAATCCTCCTCTCCGCAGTGGAGAGAGCCTGTCCCGATGCATATCGGGAGGGAAAAACGTGATTCTTTGCTTTACGACTACTCTTTCAAAGGAGGTGAGGAACACCGAAAACAGGCACCCTCAAGGTGCGTAGCACCGCAATATTTGTAGCCCCAAAAAAGAACAAAAGACATAAGGTGCAGGGCACCGGAACATCCATGCCGTAAACTTTTTTACCCAAAACTTAATATCCCGGTGCCACGCACCTAACTTATACGCCATCCTCTTTTTCTATAAATATTACACGGCTATGCCGCTTTTATTTTTAAATAAGAATATGCACCTTAGCGTCTCCGCGCCTTTGCGGCACAAAAAACACAGTGCCTCTGTGTTAATCCCTGCTTTTTGTATTTCATCTCTTTTTCAAATACTCTTCCCACCATTTAAGGTAATCTTCATCGGAGACATCCACCGGCAGTCCTCTCCTCATTTTCCAGATGCTGTCCATCCTTGCCATGCGTTTTTCCCAGAATGCAACCTCCTTTGGGTCTTCGGGATAGGTTGCGAGGTCGGCCTTTTTCAGCCACTTGTCGAGTTTTGCGCTTAGCTCTTTCTG
>JALVJU010000115.1 GCA_027034005.1 Marinilabiliaceae bacterium | reverse complement strand
TCAAATATCATGCAAAACAAAACACCTGTGCAAGATTAAATATCCCGCGCAGGTGTCCTGGAAATTATATTTTTATGTTAAGCCGACTGAAGGCTTTTATTTCTTTTTGGGCGGAGCTAGTTTCTCAACCGTGAAGTCACTATCCTTCAATCCCTGATTGATCTTTATATTTGTCATCTTGATAGTGGTCTTGTGCTGCTTCTGGAAGTCCTTCATGGTTACAGCATCGGCAACCCAATACTTACCTATTTTTTTGTATTTGTAATCAGCTTCCTTTTGCTTTTTACCGCTTTTATCAAAATACTCTATCTTCTCGGGATAGTAATATTTCTTGTTCACAGTCATTACAAGATGGCTGTATTGTTCTATCTCCTTTTTAGGAGTAAGGTACAACACATAGCTTGTTTGGTCCGAACTTTGTATCTTAGCATTAAAATGCTTTGCATAAGGCATAAGGCCTGCATCGGCAAGTGAGAAGTCGGATTTATTAAAGGTATTGCTCTGGGCCATGTTGGTTATCTTCTTGGGCTTTTTGAACATAGGAAGATAAAGATAGACTTCGCCGGGCAGAGTCAACGTGGCAATTCCCTTGTCAGACTTAGGGAACGTATACCTGAAGATCTTCTTATCAGCTCCCTTTTGCATCAGGACAGCCTTTTTCAGGCTTCCTTTACCCGTATTGGTATTTGTCATATCCATCTCGATATCTGCCGTTTTGTCCTTAACAGAAAGAATGGTATTGTCAACTTTTGACAAGATCTTGTTTGCGTCCTGTGCTTTTACAGTAAATCCAAGAAATACCGTAAGCAATATTATAATATTTGTCTTCATCTGAATTTAATTTTAAATTATTTCTGACCGCCGGTTAAATGCAACCTTTTATCTTCAAGCAGGAATATAGCGGGAAGAAGGGTCAGCGCTCCCATACTTGAACCTAACATACTTAATGCAATAAGTATTCCAAAATATTCCATTGCCACAAGATTTGAAAAAATAAGTACGAGAAATCCTGCTGATACGGAGATGAAATTGATCATTATAGCCCTTCCGCTCACAAGAATTGTCTCCTCAATGGCTTTGGGAACGGAATTGAGATCTTTAACCGAATGATTGAAGTGTGATATGAAGTGAATCGAATAATCAATTCCGATACCGATAGCAATACTTGCTACCAGGACAGTTACAATATTCAGCGGTATGCTGGCAATCCCCATTATCCCATAAAGGATTCCGATAGTTGCAATGATAGGCACACTTGCTATCAACCCTTTCAGGAACGACCTGAACATGATGCTCACAATCACCACAACAAAAAATATTGCGATAAGCAGGCTGAATATCTGACTGTAAAGAAGGTTCTTGTCAAGACGTGCATTTACGAACGGCATACCGGTCATCTGCACCGAATAATTCTCCGACTTATGCTTCTCGAAATACGAATCCATGTATTTCTGAAAATTATTTACATCGTTATTTTCACTATCAATGTATTTTGCAATTACTATTGCCTGATCCAGATCCGGTGTCACAAGCCTGCTGAGGCTTTCATTCTGCCCAAGGATGAACCATAGCTGTCCTACCTCGTCTTCGGTATCGGGTATCTTGTTCTCTCCGCTGAATGCTCCGTTCAGCCTTGCCACCACATCTGCTATCGACTGGGTACTTGAGATGTACTGACTATTTTTCATGTACTTCTCAACATCAAGCATGGCATTCAGCACTTCAGGGCTTTGTATGTCACCCTTGAAAACAATGAACACAGGTTTGGAACCGCCCAGCTTCTCTGCCATTATCCTCTCGGCAATACTTGAAGGATGGTTTTTTTTGAAATAACCTGTTGTTGAGACACTGCGCTTAAGGATAAAAATTCCGGAACTACTTATCATGAAAAGAAGCAACCAGCCTGCAATCACTCTTTTGCTATGAACAACTACCCTTTTACTAAGCGGCAGAAGGATATATTTTTTCATTTTCGAACGGCTCGCCTTTATGCGCATCTTTGCCTCTTTTCTCGATTTCACAGGCATAACGGCAAGCAGGGCCGGCACGAATGTAAGGGCAAGCAGGGCCGAAAAGAAAGTACCCAATGCTGCAAGGATACCAAAATCCCTGATCATTGTAAGATAAGCACCCAGCACAAACGACAGAAAGCCCACCATAGTGGTAAGGGCAGTCAGGCTGACAGGTAGTATCATAAACCTGAAAGCCTTTGATATCCTTAACTTGTTTTCGTTCTCTGCTCCCTGATTGATCCTGTTGAGAACATGAATGGCATAAGCCGTGCCTACAGCAAGAATAATGATAGGAACATTATTGGAGACCATCGATAACTTAAATCCCATTAGTACAAAGAGACCCAAAGCCCATACTATTCCAAATCCGGCTGTAAGTATGGGAATAACAATTCCGCGAATGGAGTGAAAGCTTAGGAAAAGTACAAAAGCAATCACGATAAACGCGATCGGAATAAGTGTCCTGAGGTCATGAGCAACAATTTCGTCAACATAGCTGCGGAGTGCCGGAGCCCCGGCAAAGTAATGCTTTGTCTTTATATTTAATTTGGAAACCTCGTCCATTACAACAAGGGTAAGAGAGTCGGCATCAACTCCGTCTTTAACAGTGTAGATCACCAAGGTTGCTGTTGCATCATCGGAGATAATGCTTCCGGCAACCATTTTGTTTTTGACGATCTCATTTTTCAGCGAATCGGCCTGCTCGCGGTTTTTTGGCCTGTTTGTATCGTTTATCAGGTTTTGTACCTGAAAGTCATCACCTTCAACATTAATGTTCATCATGTTGGTAAGTGACGTCACCGACAACACGCCATTGGTTTTGGAAATAGTATCGGTTATCTCCTGAATGTCATCAAGTACGTTAGGCATGAGAACATTACCCGACTCCAGAATGATCATGCCCATCTCATTACCTCCAAAACGTTCCCCAACCTCTTCGAAGAGCATAACAACAGGATCGTCTTTCGGAAGTGAATTAATTAAGTTTGAATCTACCTGTACAAATTTAAACTGGTACCCCAGAAATGCAGTTAGCAACAAAACAACGGTAAGCACAAACCATCTGTATCTAACAATTTGTTCTGCAAATTTTTCCATATAAAACCTTAGTTAATCTTTATCCCACAGACGAAACGGGTATAAATCGAGGCCAAATTTAATTAAAGATAAGTATAGTTTGTAATAATTTAACATGAATATTTTCCCTGCATACCAATTACACACCTCGATCCTAAAAAACTACAAATAGCAGAGCCATTGTTTCACAACTACAAACAAACCTGTTACAATGACCTGGGAGCCCTTTTGAACTCCTTCGCCCGATCGAAAAGATAACGATATGTAATGTGTGTTTTATATATCCTACCACCGATCTGCTGCACAAATTTCATCATAACAGGATTGAAATCGCCTATCCAGTTCATCTCAAGATCGGTGTATGGAAAATTATCATTGTAGATCTCATCCTCAAAACGCAAAAGTATTGCAGACTCAACACCTTTTTTCTGATGTTCCGGAACAACCCCAAAAATAAGACCTATTAAACGGGTACATACTTTTTTTATTTTGAGCCTGTAAAACAACTTTGCCTTGTTCAGCAGGTTCATTTTCCCGTTAAAATCATATATCACCTGGTTCAGGTCGGGAACCATGATATAAAAAGCGACAGGCTCATTTTTGTAATACCCGATTACAACTGCCCGCTCATCCACTATCGGTTCTATTGCTTTTACAAGGGCTTTGGCATGTTGCAGACGTATCTGCGGCACCCCCGGAAAACGTGCCCAGGCCTTATTGTAAATAGTCAGATAATCATTTGCTATCTCATCAACTGTTTTACCCTTTATCGTTTCAAAATGATAGTCCTCATTCTTCAAAAGCCTCTTCCCCTTTTCCCTCAACACATCGGACTGCAATCCACCTTTTACATCAATATGAAAAGTATATTGACTAAAATAATTTTTAAATCCGTAACTCTCAAACAGGTCATTGTAGTACGACGGATTGTAAGGCATATTGAAAACAGGCTCATGAAAACCATCGGCAAGACAGCCCCAGAAGTTGTTCCTGTCCCCGAAATTCACAGGGCCGTCCATGGCTTCCATTCCTCTTTCTTCGAGCCACGCCCTGGCTGTATCAAAAAGAGTATGGGCAGCATTTTTATCGTTAATGCACTCGAAAAATCCCACTCCCCCAGTAGGCTGTTCATACTTCGCCGCAGCCCGCTTATCATAAAAAGCCGCCATTCTCCCCACGATATTCCCTTCGATATCATAGAGAAGCCAGCGTACCGCATCCCCTGTCCTGAAAAGCTTGTTTTTATCCCTGTCAAAAACCTTTTCTATCTCATCATCAAGAGGCCTTATCCACTTGTTATCATTTTTGTATATCGTATCGGGAAAATCAAGAAAGTCTTTTATATGTTTTTGGGTTTGAACAACTAATAATCTGTATCTTTTTTTATCGTTTGGCATTTGTTATTCTTCAAATAATTTTTGCTTAATAATCTTTTCTTAAAATCTCTTTTCGGAATATCGCAAGAAAATAAATTGCCTTTGCAACATTCATTATTTTTTCCCTGACTGATGCCCGGGATATCTTTCTTTTTTTCAATTCTTCACTCTTTTTCTGAGAATTGAATTTTGGTTATAAAACCCTCGCAGGATTCAAATATACTTTTTTATACGCTTTTATCAATAACCTTCCGGATTGTTCCACACTTAAATTTTTATTCGATAATGCAACATTGTATAATCTAAAGATGTTTTCGACTTTATTGTTGTTCGATATTCTCTTTTTATTCTTCATAAAAACATCCTTTGCCTATAACTCCAAAATTTTCAAGAGAGAAAATTCGTATTTGAGATACAGAATAACCCATCCCGGACAATATACGGCAATTAAAATGACCAGCCGTAATGATATCTCTTTATTTGGGTGTACGACAAAATCCACTAAATAAAAATGGGGTATAAAACATTGTGCTCCGATATTCATTGGCTGACATAACAAAGCATCAAAGTAGTCATTCGATGAATAAACGCCTGCTCTTTTGTAACGTTTTGAGGTCCAAGGACGCTCGAAAATTTTGAACTATTAGAACTTTGATCGTTCGAAGAACATTCAAACGTTAAGCGATTTAAAAGAGCCTAACACACTACAATAATCCATAACCAGACTAAGCCCCATGGGGGCGTAACATTGGTGATCCCGTCCGCAAGGGCGGAGATAGAAATCATGAAGATCAAACATGGTTGGCGGGATTTTTGACGCGCAGCATTCAAAAATCATGACAACCGCAACACGCGACTGATTGGGGAAAAGTGAATTTTGTCGTACACCCCTCTTTTTTTTCTGATGTTTTGTGTAATAAATTTGCTTTATTTCATACTATATAATCAGGAAGTAAAATCAACCGACGTGATGAACCGTGATAAAGAGGAATTCCTCGACATACTTGAACGATACCAGGGAATACTGCATAAGGTAAACCTTGTGTATTTCCGGAACAGTGCTGACAGGGAGGATAACTTTCAGGAGATGGTTTACCAGCTTTACCGGTCGTATCCGGAGCTTAAAAAGAAAGAGAGTATTGGGTCATGGTTTTACAAGGTTGCCATAAACACTTCGATAACAAAATTAAAAAAGGATTCTCAACTAAAATACAAAGAGGAAATACCTGAACCGGCGTTTGATACCGATATGGAAAAGAAGATGGAAGAGGCTGAATCATCCCTGTTGCTGTTAAAAGCCATACATGAACTTAATGATACAAACAAGGCGATAATTCTCCTTTATCTTGAAGAAAAAAGCTATGATGAGATAGCCGAAATAACAGGATTGTCAAAAAACAATGTGGGTGTAAGGATCAACAGGGCAAAAAAAAATATTGAAAGAAAAACTAAAATTTTTGAACGATGGAAAGAGATGAATTAAAAGAACTATGGAAAAACACAGGGGATAAAACACCTGAAGTATCCCGTAATAAGTTGGAACAAATCCTTGAATCAAAGGCCAAAAGTACCATGAACAGGTTTTTAATGGTTTTCGGAATTGCCGGCATAATTAGCCTTTCAGTTATAACTTTTGTAATTATCACTGCGCTTTACAGGAAAGAAGATATCTTGTATGTAATAAATAGCACTGTACTGGGAATACTGACTATCGCATCACTGGTATCAGCTTTATGGTCACTTAGAAGGCTTAGTGAGACTAAATATTCGCTGCCCCTGAAACAACTGCTTGAGAAAAACATCAAAATGATATCGCGTAGCCTTAACGGCTGGCACAGGGCTGTAAGCATTTTGATCATTCCTGTTCTTTTCATACTTCTGATGATGTCGATAAATGTTTATTTCAGCGGAATGAGCTATTTGGACGTGATTAGTTCCGGGGAGTCGGTAACAGCTTTGATAGCAGGCCTGCTGGTAGGATTGCCAATATCTTATTATGTGGAAAATCAATTTTACAGATATCACGTCAAAAACCTTAACGAATTTAAAAGGTTATACAAACATCTAACAGAACACTAAAAGGTATAAAAAAACCTCTCCGGAAAAGAGAGGTTTTTGTGTAAAGTATTTTTTACTGAACTTTTAGAATTTCAACCCAAAAGTTATTTCAAAATGATTTGTTTGAGAATTTTCAACATCCTTGAATACCTCATTCAGTCCCCAGTTGTATCCCAAGTCGGCAAACAAGAATAGAAAATCGACCCCGGCTCCTGCCTTAACGCCCCATATAGCATCGTTAAGATCAGAAAACTCAGTTGGTAAACCGTTATCATTCTCTGTGATCACAAATTTTGCCGAAGGGCCTGCAAAGAGCTTGATGCCCAGTGTTGATTTCGCATCCCCTATGATGTAATAGCCAAGGTAAACGGGAATCTTGAGGCTGGAGTAATTGCCTTTAATCACATCTTGTCCGGTACTTATAGCATCTGTCACTTCATAGTTGTCACGTTGCCAAAAAATACCGGGCTCAAACACAAATTTGTTCCCCAATTGAACAGTACCGCCAATTTGATAGCCTGTTTTTCCTTCCATTTTAAATTCATCAGTATTAACACTTGAGAAGTTAATACCAAAGGCAGGCTTGATCTTCAATTGTGCAAAAGATGTAAAAGGAACAACCAATAATCCAATTAAAATAACTAACAGTGTCTTTTTCATGATATCTCAAATTTAATTTAACAATAAAAGTCAATTTTCTGACTTAAAAACATAACAAGTATAAATAAATAATGTTCTTTACTATGACAAAGATAAACGGGTTTACACTTATTTTTTACCTGTAAATTCCTTTATCAGCTCTATCTCTTTCGGGTCATAGGGCGTTCCGTCTTTACGGAAAATATCATGGAACCACACCTTGGGTCCACTCCCGTCAGGAACCTTATGCCCCCATTCATAAATAGTATTTGTCTTACCTGAAACGAGCCCCCAGTTTATTGCTCCTACATGCTCTTTCTTAAGCAAAGGCATAATATTTTCAAAACGACTGTTCCTGGTACGGGCCATGTATTCGGTACAAACCAGGGGACGGCCCTGTTTTTTCAGTTCTGTTATCTCATTCTGATGATCTTTTTCATCACTGTAGTTGTGATAAGTTATGATGTCGGAATTAGCCAGCTGAAACTCATTCAGTTTTTTAAATGCCGGGGTCCGGCTCCATATTCCTGCCGTAAGAGGCTGGGAAGGATTCACCTCACGGGCCCAGATGAAAACATCCCGGAGCAGAGGCAAAGACTTCTCCCTGTATCCCGAATTTCCGGGTTCATTGTACAGGTCCCACAACACGATCCGTTTATCATCCTTAAATGCCCTGATTATATCCTGAACATACTCTTTCAGCAAGGGACGTGTTTCGGGATCCACAAAAAGCAGATCGCCCGGATCACGTATCCAGCCTGAGTTATGCACTCCCGGTTTTGGTTCCGGCTGCTTACCTCTCTTGTAGGTCGGGTTCCAGCAGTCGTCCATAAAAACAAATATGGTGTAAATGCCATGTTTATGTGCAATATCAAGGTATTTGTTCATCCTTTCCACAAAACCTTTCTTGTCGAACTCCCATGCCACGTGGTGAAGGTAAACCCTCACACAGTTAAACCCTATGTCTTCAGCCCAACCCAGTTCTCTGTCAATCGTTTCCGGATCGAATGTTTCCTTCTGCCACATCTCAAGCTGATTGACTGCCGTGCTGGGAATAAAATCAGCCCCCCTGAGCCATGGCAGATTGTCCTGCCACTCTTTGGCTTTCTCTTTGCTCCACCGTGGCGCAACCTGCAACGATGACGTTTGGGAACATATCCGCCCGGACATAAGAAAGGTATAAGCCAGCACAAACAGCATTAATATTGATCTCATCTTCATAATCTTAAATTTAAAAGTCTATTTCTCTTTTTCCCTGTTCTCAAGCCTGTATTCATCCTGTTCCTTACTGTCACGCAGCATATCCTCCACATTATCCATCTCAGGAGACTGCTTAAGCGCCTTCCAGTCAAAATCCTTATCGAAGGGATCAAGGGCCTTTTGCGGATCAAAGATCCTTTTGTCAACCGGCAGTGCATTGTAAGGAGTATAGTCCGGTTTCGATGTGAAAAAGTCAGCGAGGTCACTCGCCGCTGCATCGTACTGGTTCAGGTACGGCAGCCCCAGAACATTCCAGAATGTTTTAAAGATACTTCCGAAACTGTAGTGTATATGGCTTACATATCCGTGTTTAACATATGGCGAGATGACCATAAGTATGCTGCGGTGTGCATCGATGTGATCAACACCGTTCTGTGCATCATCCTCGGTGATCACTATCATCATATTTTTCCAGTAAGGCGTTCTCGTGAGGAACTCCACAATACGGCCAACAGCAAGGTCGTTGTCTGCCATGTAACTCTCCCTGAAAGGATAGCCGGCCTCGGGCCTGTCACTTGCTCCATGGTCATTGGGAATTATCACAGTGATAAGCGAAGGCATAGTGTCCGTTCCGTTCACCCACTTGTTGTTAAACTCCCGGATGAACCTGTCGATCCGGAACTGGTCGGGGATGGCAGTGTTGTATGTCGGGTACATATCGGAAGTTCTTGTATGCAGGGGCCGGGGCACGGGATAGTTTACGTATTGCCTGATGCCGGTATCGGTAAATTCCTTACGGTAAACAGCCGGTTCGAACATTATGCCGAACCCGAAATTGTAAAATTCCACCCCGTTACGCTCCAGATGGTCCCACATCGAACCTGCCTCGTTATAGTCCTCCGGATAAACTGCTCCTGCCGCCCCGTTCATCGCAAAAACGCCAGGTGCTTTGGAATTGCTCTTGAAATCCCTGTTTCCCCCGTAGTTTGCAGCTGTTGTTGTCTCACACCACTCGTTGGGATATGTATTCACAAGCCACCGGTGGCCGTCAGCCGACACATCGGAATCGACATAAAAATTGTCCCCTATGGCATACTTCACGGCAAGCGACAGGTGGTTTGGCATAACAGTGGCATCCTGCACTGACTCTGTTTTCTTCTTGTTCGAGAAAGAAGCTCCCATACCATATCTTGCCAATGACGGGTCACCATCGGCATTCTTTACCTGACCAAGCACCTCATCGTAGGTCCGGTTCTCCTTCGAGATGAAAACGATATGTTTTATCGGGCTCTCTTTCTCTCCCGGATAAAGCGGAATGGGATTATCTTTTCGCCAATCGAATGACGGGTCGTCAGCTTTCCTGAACCTGTAATTATTTGTAATAACCTGTCCTGTCAGTTTTTTTAATTCTTCATCCGAAGGTATGTCAACTATCTGCACATTCCCTTTCATCAGTGCCCCGATGTAACTGCCTTCCGGCCCAATCTTAAAGTTTTTGCCCCCATTGGGGCCACTGCCGTATCCTTTGGCATTTGTGACGATGAGTTTCTTACCGTCATTCGTCACTTTAAGCTTAGCGGGGAACCATCCTGCAGGTATATGTCCGATAACCTTGAAATTTTCAGCATCTATCACTGCAATCGCATTTACGCCCGATTCAGCAACATAAAGCCTTTTTTGATCGGGACTGATTGCAACACCGAACGGGATAACACCCCGGAAATGCTTCATCCTGTCATCAAGGATAAGTGGAATGGTAGCTACCACCGTATCTTTTTCGTATGAGATGACAGATATGTTGTCATTGTTACCGTTGCTCACAAAAACATACTTATCCGTTGCCACTATCGAATTGGGACTTGATCCTCCCACTGCAGGGATCCCTTCAACCATCGAACCTACAAGATGCCCGGTCTTGACTTTAGCAAGAGTCTTGTATTTGTTTTTCTGTGAAAGATCGATCACAAAAACAGAAAAGGATTCGGGCACATTGGGATCACCGAGAGGCGGCACGTAAATGGTATCATTCTTTATCCCGTGTATCATTTCCTCAGTTCCAAAACCATAGACAGGAAGGCTCACCGGCTTTATCATCGCTCCTTTTTCATCCGATTTCCGGATAATGGCATAACGGAACATACCTACATTTGCAACATAAGCTTTCTTCTCATCAGGCGAAAGGCAAATCCCGAAAGGATACCGTCCCACAGGAACAGAGTATTTCAGCTTCTTGCTTTCGGCATCAACAACCACCATCCTGAAACCTATCTGATCAACGGCATAGATGGCCTTCCCGTCCTTTGTGATAGTCAGGTCGCCAATGTAGCCATGCGAATAATCAACCTCATCGGAAACAAATGAGCAGTCTATCTTCCCTTTCTTCTCTCCCGTCATCACATCAAACATGTAGATGCAGTTCTCCTGCCCTCCCGACACATAGATGGTTTTGTTGTCGGGAGCTACGGCAAGCCCCATGAACACAGACGCCAGAACACCCTCATCGGTGGATGGCCCCGGAGGTACCTGCTGTACTTTAGGATTATCCGACAAAAGATCCCTGATAATGGTTATCGACAATGGTTTTATTCCCGAATTGGCAGTAACTGCAATGTTGTTATCGGGGCTTAGCGCCAGTCCGTAAGGGTGCGGAGCTGTTGTGATGGTTTTTCCCACGGGGGTAATGTACCTTCCGTTAGGAATAACTGTCTTTCCGTTCTTGTCGATATGGGTGAGCTCATCCCCTGCAGGAGGGGTAGCTATCCACACGTTTCCTCTCTTCGTGCAGCTATACAAAAAAACAATGCTGAAAGGAAGGATTAAAAAATGAAAGAGATTTCTTTTCATGATCTTATGTTTTATTCGGTTTGCATTATCAATATACAGTTTTCAGAAAACACCGGGAATGACTTTGTAAGGAACGATTTTACAATACTCATCCCAGTATTTTCCGTATTTTGCCCTGCATTTCACATCGTCGCGCTGAGCCCTGTGAAACAACAGTAAAGTTAAATAAACAACATAGAAGTAAGGCATAAAATCAAAAAACAATGCCGGCAGTGACCAGCACAGTGCACCAAGTATCTCTCCCACATAGTGAAAATGACGGGCTATTCTCCACCATCCGTCAACGAGCAGGATACTCTCCCTTTTTTCTCCTTTGTCATCCGTATATTTTGCACGTATTATCCTTGCCTTGTGCCCCCAAATTTTATAATCGCCGTTATGCACGCGCACGTTGGTCCGCTGTCGGTTCATACTCGTTTTACTGTAAAACGAAAGCAACCCTACAACTATCAGGGCAACAGAGAATCCCGTACTTAAAGTAACAGGATGAATGACCAGATAGTGAGCCGTAAGAGTGTAAACAGACGGTACCCATACCATCACTCCCCATACAATGTAGTAACCTGCCCTGTCCTCCTGAATATCCATGGTCTTGAAATAACCCGACTCGTAAAAAAAGAATATACCTACATAAACCAGTTGCAGAAATACAGATACTATCATTGAGTTGCTCACATGCCCGTACAGTTCATACTGTTTTGCTGCAAAAGCCAGGATAAGCAACGGCCACGACATCATGCCAAAACGGCAATTGGTGAAGTGCTTTACATTTATACCGAATATGTGAGGATAAAGGTCTGTTCCCCAGTAGTAATCGAACAGCGGATTACCGCTTGTGCCTGAATCGGGTGTACTAGGACTGTACCGGCCCTTGAAATACAAAAAGAGACAAAACGCCCAGCTGAAAAGATTAAGCGCCCCCAGTATCTCTCCAAAATGGTCATAAATGGATGCCGGGGAAAAAAGTTCGAACTGAAAGCCTAAAAGCCAGAAAAAGAACAAGGTGATAAGAAAGGCAAAAAAACCGTTATCCTTATATTCCGGGGTATATCCTTTGGGTGTTGTGGGGCCGTTCACCTTTTTTCCGGGCAGAAGCTTCAGCAACAATATTTCGAAAAGGGCAAATGCCGAGATCATGAGCCAGGCTGTTTTTGAACCGAAAAATACCGGCGCCCAGATTTTGTATATCCCCTGAAACAACCCGTTCCGGGCAAAAAACTCAAACAGGTTGACAAACGATCCGTCAAGGTTCTGGCTGGTAAACCATAGTGCAATGGCTGCAGGAGGTGTCAACAAAATGATCAGAACAACACCGGCATTTCGCACAAAAGCTTTATTGGTGTAATGCATGTTCCATGATTTTAATTCTCAAAAAGTCCTATTAATAAATTTCACAGATTAACTATTTCATAAAAAAATATTTATCAAAACTTAACTTTATTCCTTTTATCAAAATAGCACTTACTTTTTTTCTACAGCCAAAAAAAGTAAGCAAAAAAGGCCGCCGCCGTGAATAAATTTGCTAAAAATCTATAAGTTCCGCTAAAAGAAAAATAACTCCTCCGATAAAGTTTTTGGGGCTTTTTTTTGCAAAAAGCCAACAAAACTAAATATCGGAGTCAAACAGATTTTCTTTTTTAACGCTCCACTTATAGATTTTCTTAACGCAATTTCTTCAATGCGGTTTTTAAAAACCCAGATACATAAAAAACATTTTATGGCCTTCTTTTTATTTCAGAAGGCAAAAGTTTTCAACTCTTAAAGTTACTAAAAATTGAGGTTCGGCATTCAAAACACAGTAAAGATTGTATTTACGGCCTCGTGACAGAAAATCATACAATTTTTATAAAATTTTGTAACATTCACAGTAACACTTGGCAGTATATTTGTAATGTTCAAACTTGCACATAAAAAAGGACTCTTTAGATATTTAATATTAATCAAAATTTAGAATTATGAAACGATTAGGAGAAATTATTTTAGTATTTGTTTTTGTGGCGGGACTTTTCTCTCTACAATCGTGCAGCAAAGCTGATGATGAAAAGAACAATGATGGCATCACCAAAACAGAAACGACAGACTACTTAAATCTATTAGGTGCATTCAACTTGTCGGATGTGGACGATGCTTTGGCTACCGATGAAACAGGCAATCTTCTCAGCGACCAGTTGAAATCCACCGAAGGCAGGTGTTTTACAATTACCAGGGACGAAAACGAAGACGGTTCATTCTGGCCTATGAGCTGGACCGTTGACTTTGGCGACGGAACTTGTGAGTGTGCCTGCGGACATTCTCGCAGCGGCAAGATACATGTAACGCTCTCTGCCTGGTGGAAGAACGAAGGTTCTTTAAGGGAGATATCTTTTGATGACTTCCATTTCGACGGGTATAAACTGGAAGGAACCAAGACCATCCTGAACAAAGGGCTGAACGATGACGGCAACATGGTATTCGAGAAAAAACTGACTGACGGAAAGATCACCTATGAGGACGGCACATCCATGAGCTGGAGCTGTACAAAAGAGGCAGAACAGATCGAAGGAGGAGGAACATTTCTATTCTTCGATGATGTATGGTCGGTGACCGGAAGCGGATCGGGAGTGAACATTGACGGTAACAATTTCAAGATGACCATCACCTCACCACTTATCTATAAAAACGGATGTTTCTATCCTGTAAGCGGGGTAATTACCATCGAGGCCGACGGTGAAGAGATTAAAACCATTGATTACGGTGACGGAGAGTGCGACAACAAGATCACTGTCGCTGTAGGCGACCAGACAGTAGAGATTGAATTATAGTTTTGTATTGAGTTAACAAAAATAGGCTGTCCAGTTTGGACAGCCTATTTTTGTTTGTTGGGTAGTAATTTTTTACAAACCAAGTATTTTTGCATCCACGTGGAATACCGAATGAAGATCGATCTCCATATTTTGAGTTACTATCTCTCCTGTTACCGTTTTAACTTTGAACGATATCTCATTTCCTGTAATGTAAGGTGTAAGGTCAACATCTTCCACTACCAAATTTATCTCCGTAGTTCCTTTTGGAATATCAGTGGCTGAAGCAATAAGTGTATCGTCAAGATCTTCTGCACTAATATAAAGCTTGATAGAATTCATAAAATCGAAATTCCCGTCTTCGGGTGTTTTCACCTTTAAGGTTAACTCTTTAAGCTTAATCTCCTCGATGAGATTTTTTGCTGTTTTGTTAACCTCAAACTGCTTCTCAGAGTTTGTGGTAATAGGAGGTGTGGGAATGCTTAAAGTTTGTCCTGCGGGTATGGGCAAATCAACACTTGCCTCAATATTTACAGAAGTATCGTAAGGCAGATCAAACTTTGTAAGCTCATCCAGTTTGTCAAAAAGGCTGCACGATACTGTTATAACAGCCAATGCCGCAATAATAAAAAAATGTTTCTTCATGGTTCTTGTTTTTAAAATGGTTTTTATTTCCAGTTGTTTTTCTGTTATTACGAAAAAAAATCAAATATGTTACCCCGGGATTGTCCTGGAAAGAAATTTATTTGCCTGTTATAAAACAAATACCCCTTTATTTAATTTTAATTTAATCTAAATAATTTATAGTTTTGTGTCCCTGTTTCAAAGCAAAACTTGTTTAAAGGCTGAAATTCAGTGAACTTTAAACGATTATGGTTGTTAGTATGATACTAAAGAACAAGTAAAGATGGCAGAAGATAAAAACAAGATAATAGATGACGTAACAGGCGGTGAATATAAATACGGATTCTATTCGGATATTGAAATGGATTACATCCCCAAAGGACTGAATGAGGATGTGATCAGGCTGATATCCGCCAAGAAAAAAGAACCGGAATTCATGCTTGAGTTTCGTCTGAAAGCATATCGCCAGTGGAAAAAGATGAAGCAGCCCTCATGGCCGCATCTTGACCTGCCGGAGATTGATTTCAACGATATAATCTACTACGCAGCGCCTAAGCAAAAGCCTAAGCTGGAAAGCCTGGACGAAGTGGATCCTGAACTAAAGGCCACCTTCGATAAGCTCGGCATACCGCTGGATGAGCAGAAAGTGCTTGCCGGTGTTGCCGTTGATGCGGTTATGGACAGTGTGTCGGTCAAGACCACATTCAAGGAGACACTGGCAGAGAAAGGCATTATTTTTTGCTCCATTAGCGAAGCCATCCAGGAATACCCCGACCTTGTAAAAAAATACCTTGGATCGGTCGTGTCGTATGCCGATAACTTTTATGCAGCGCTTAACTCAGCCGTTTTCAGTGACGGTTCGTTCGTTTACATCCCCAAAGGGGTTCGCTGCCCAATGGAACTCTCAACATATTTCAGGATAAATGCGATAAATACAGGCCAGTTTGAAAGGACGTTGATAGTTGCCGATGACGACAGTTATGTAAGTTACCTTGAAGGGTGTACAGCACCGCAGCGCGACGAGAACCAGCTTCATGCTGCCATAGTGGAGATAATAGTTCACGAACGTGCCGAGGTGAAATATTCAACAGTACAAAACTGGTATCCCGGTGACAAAGAGGGTAATGGAGGCATTTACAATTTTGTAACTAAACGGGCATTGTGCAAAGGCGACTACTCAAAAGTTTCCTGGACACAGGTGGAAACAGGTTCGGCAATAACCTGGAAATACCCGAGTTGTGTACTGCAGGGTGACCACAGTGTGGGAGAGTTTTACTCTGTTGCTGTTACGAACAATTACCAGCAAGCCGACACCGGAACCAAAATGATCCATCTCGGGAAAAACACAAGGAGCCTTATCGTGTCAAAAGGTGTTTCTGCCGGCAAGAGCCAGAACAGTTACAGGGGATTGGTGAAAATTGCCAAAAAAGCAGATAATGCAAGGAACTTTTCCCAGTGTGACTCACTGCTTCTCGGCGATAAATGCGGTGCCCATACATTTCCTTACATCGACACGCATAACAATTCTGCTATCGTTGAACATGAGGCGACCACTTCGAA
>JALVJU010000114.1 GCA_027034005.1 Marinilabiliaceae bacterium | reverse complement strand
ATAAACAAAGAGAGCTACAAAAGGACTTTCAGGTTACCTCTTACGACAATACTTATCCGGGCTGGGGCTGTACACCGGATATGCAGTTTGCGCAGTTGGAAAAATTCCCTGCTGTTTATGGTGAATTTGTATGGACAGGCTTTGATTACATAGGGGAGCCAACGCCGTACAACAAGGATATGACCAATCTGCTAAACTATCAGGATCCGAAGATGAAGGCAAGATTGAAAAAAGAGCTTGAGCGTCTCGGGAAGATAGAGGTGCCGTCACGGAGCAGTTATTTCGGTATCATCGACCTTTGCGGTTTCAGGAAAGACCGTTTTTACAACTATCAGGCGCATTGGCGGCCTGACTATCCAATGGCCCACATGCTGCCTCACTGGAACTGGCCCGACAGAAAAGGGAAAGTAACCCCGGTGCATGTTTACACATCGGGTGATGAGGCAGAACTGTTCCTGAACGGGAAGAGTCTTGGCCGGAAAAAGAAAGGCGAATATGAGTATCGGCTGATATGGGATGATGTGAAGTACGAGCCCGGTAAATTAAGAGTGGTTGCATACAAGGATGGTAAGAAGTGGGCTGAGGACGAGGTTGAAACAACCGGAAAGGCAAAAACCATAAAGCTTACAAAGAGTGTTTATCCCGTTAACGGTAAAAATGAACTTTACTTTGTGACTGTTGACCTGCATGACAGTAAAGGCCGTTTTGTTCCAATTGCCAACAATGATCTGAAGTTTTCGCTTACGGGCGGCGGAGAGATACTTGCCACCGGAAACGGCGATGCTACGTGCCTTGTTTCTTTTAAAAGCAAGGAGAGGCCTGCGTTTAACGGTAAGTGCCTTGCCATTGTCAAGGTGCCTGAGGGAACAACCACAGATGTGGAACTTACAGTGGAGGGTAAAGGCCTGAAGGCCTCAAAGATAGTTTTGAACAAAAAATAGATAAACAGATATCGAGGGTATCGCTTTTTAGCGATACCCTCGATTATTTAAGATGGTCCCTTAATGCCAAAATGAGATACGGGGAGCATTGGTGTCGTACTCCCGATCAACCTTAAGATGAAAGCCTACGTTTCAAACATAAAAAATGAGTTCCGAAAACATGCCAACCCGGAGATTGCCTCGGGGCAGAAGGCATACATGAAAAACAGGTTTGAGTTTTTCGGGGTTCAGGCACCGGTGCGAAAAGAGATACAAAAGAGGTTTCTGTCGAAAGAGATGTTGCCACCTAAAGATGAAGTGGCAGGAATAGTCAGAGAGCTGTGGGATATGCCAGAACGTGAACTTCAGTATTTTGCCATGGAGCTGTTTTGGAAGTTCAGAAGGCAGCTTGAAGAACAAGATATAGAACTTATGGAGTTCATGGTGGCCCACAAGTCGTGGTGGGATACGGTTGATATGATTTCCGGCAGGCTGATGGGTGAATACTTTTTAAAATTCCCCGATAAACGAAAGCCGTATGTTGATAAGTGGCTTAACTCGGGAAACATGTGGCTGCAAAGGTCAGCTATCCTGTTTCAGTTGAACCATAAGGATAAAACCGATACAGAGCTTCTTGCATTCGTCATCAATGCCATGAACGGAACAGGAGAGTTTTTTATAGACAAGGCCATTGGCTGGGCATTGCGCAATTACAGTAAAACAAACCCGGAGTGGGTAAAGGGTTTTGCAAAAAAGACAGAACTCTCAAAACTCAGCAGGAGGGAGGCGCTTCGGTTACTGGATCTTTAGGCCGTGTAACCGAGGGTTTCGCTTAGAGCGAAGCCCTCGGTAGTAAAGGGGGCAGAAACACTGTGCGGAAGTATGGCCACGGACCTGCCTGTCTGTCTATCTATCTGCGTAGCCAGGTAGACCTGCCTGAATGCTATAGTCAGGCGGGATGGCATTGAAGCGTGCAGTGAAGATTAGTTTTCTTAATATGGGCTTATACTCCCGGTTTCTTTTTTATGTTGTCAGGTTATTTCTGATTGATATCATTTGTAACTTCAAATTATTCTGTAAATTTGAGATATGAATACTAAATCAGACATATTCATTAAAATAAAGGAAACTGTTCATTCTGTTGTCCCGGATGCGGTTATAATCTTGTATGGCTCATATGCACGTGGCGATTATCGTAAAGATTCGGACATGGACTTGTTAATACTTGTGGATAACGAAAATGTGTCATTTGATTTTGAGAAGAAAGTTAAGTACCCATTGTATGATATAGAATTTGATACAGGTCAGACTATAAGTCCCCTTGTTATCTCTAAACAGATTTGGGAGGCAAAACATAAAATTACACCGTTTTACGAGAATGTTAAGAAAGAGGGAATAGTTTTATGAATGAAACGGATAATAAACTAATTGACGAGATAATAAATTTAATTTCTAGTTGAGGTATGAATTGTGTGTTAGGATACACATTGACCCAGTTTCTTTTAGTTAAACCCAAAAACTATTTATCAGGAAAAATTAACAATGAGATCTAACTTAAGAACTATTTCGCTTGTTATTGCTTTTGCTATTCTCTTGTTTTTTGTCGGATGCAGTAAGGATAGAGATAGAAGTGCATCTGTTACTTTTGGCGCTAACTATCATGTAATTAATTGTATCACAACTGTAACAGTGTATCTTGACGGAAAGAAAATAGGACGGTTGGAAAACTATACCGATACGCTCAGGAGTTGTGAAGAACCTGGAAATTTGACCAAAGACATTGTTCCGGGCAAGCATTCATATAAAGTTGAAGTTCGTCCTTTAGAAGGCAACGGGTGTATGAAGGACATTAAAGGAACGTTCAAGGTCAAAGACGGAGAATGCTATAAGGTCTTTATCGATTACTTTACTCTTTGGGAGGAGTAAGGGGCCATGACCTGGTCTCTTTAGTTTTTTGATATCATGCTTTGGAATAAGATTCGGAAAACTATTTCCGGATTTTTTTTACTTTTAACAAAAATCATAAAAAAGAAAAACAATGAATACCTATTCCGGTTCTTTAACATTCTTGGTCGCTTTTTTTGTCTCCCTTTCAGGGTACTCCCAACAGAAAAAAGTCCTTGACTACACCGTTTACGACGGCTGGAAATCCATTTCATCACAAAAGATATCGAACGACGGCAACCGGGTGACGTGGGAAATAAATCCGCAGGTCGGGGACGGATATGTTTACCTGTACGATGCAGAAAAGGAGCATGTTGATTCTGTCAGCCGGGGGAAGTCGCCGCAGTTCAGTTCCGATAACAGTTTCTGGGTTTTGAAGATAGTGCCGCAGGCCGACTCTATCCGTGCACTGAAGCTCAAAAAGGTAAAGAAAGACAAATTCCCTAAGGATACCTTGTTTGTAAAAGTCCTGGAGTCGGGGCAGACAAGGGAGTTTGCAAAAATAAAAGAGTTTAAGGTGCCGGCAGATGGCGGGGGATTTGTTGCCGTGAAATTTGATAAAACGGCTGTGCCGAAAGATACAACCAAAACAGAGGACAAAGACAAGAAGAAGGATAAAATTAAAAAGAAATTTAAGTCGAAAGGAACACCATTTATGGTGTTTCTGCCTTTGGAAGATGACAGTGTCGGTATTGAAAAAGTTACGGAATATTCTGTTGCAAAAAGCGGCGGTGGCATCTATGCAGTCCAGAGTGTAGGGGATACGGCAGAGGTATCTGTTGTGCTAAAGATAGATGCTGAAACAGGGCTGACCGATACGATTTTTAAAGAAAAAGGGAACATCGCTAAGATAAGCTCAGATTACGCTGGTGAGCAATGCGCATTCTTGTTTTCGCCCGATACGGCCAAGACAAAAGTGTACAGGTTGTATCACTGGAAAGAAAAAGACTCCGCTCCAGTTCTTGTTGTTGATACGGTCAATTCTGCCCTGCCACAGGAGTGGGGCGTGTTGAAGAAGGGAAAACTGTATTTCTCCAAAGACGGGAGAAAATTGTTTTTTGGGGCGGGCAACAGGCCAAAACCGGAGCCGAAAGATACGCTTACAGAAGATGAAAAAGTGCATGTGGATATCTGGAGCTGGCAGGACAAAGAGATTCAGCCGATGCAGAAGAAACGTCTGTCGAAGGAAAAGGACAGGGCTTACCTTTGTGTGTACAACATTGGGGAGAACAAGATAGTGCAACTGGAATCCGAAGAATTGCCGAGGGTGTCTGTGCAACAAAAAGGCGATCTTGATATTGCCCTGGGATATGATGATTCTCCCTACAAAAGGGCTTCGAGCTGGAACGGGAAGTGGTGCAACGATATCTACAAGGTTGATCTGCTTACCGGAAAGAAAATGCTGCTGAAGAAAGAGCAGTGTGGCACAAGCCGTCTCTCTTTTGATGGGAAGTGGTTTGCATACTACGAGCCGTCAGACAGCAACTACTACGTGATAAATGTTGAAAGCGGGGATGTCAGGAACCTGACCAAAAATGTCGGTGCGATGATGTGTGACGAACTGAATGATGTACCCAATGCGCCATCGGCATACGGAATTGCCGGATGGTCTCTCGATGGCAAAAGTCTGCTGGTGTACGACAGGTATGATATCTGGCAGCTTGACCTTAAAAGGGAGAAGGAGCCGGTAAACCTTACCGAAGGCATGGGAAGAAAGAACAAGGTGAGGTTCAGGTACGTACGTCTTGATCCGGACGAGAAAGGCATCGATTTGAAAAAAAGGATACTGCTAACAGGGTTCAGTGAAGAGGATAAGTCTTCGGGCTTTTACGCTTTGAAGAAAGGGAAGATGCAGGAGCTTGTGTGGGGCGATTTCAATGTTTATACTCCTTTGAAAGCCAAAAATGCTGATGCTGTTATCTGGAGGAGGTCTACCTTTACGCAGTATCCTGAACTGGAACTTTCCGGACCGGATTTTAAAGGGCCAAAGAAGCTGACTGTTACCAACCCGCAGCAGAGCGAGTACAACTGGGGCAGGACACGGCTTGTGGACTGGATAGCCGCCGACGGGCTGAAACATCAGGGAATACTTGTTACCCCGGAGAACCTGGATACGACCAAAAAGTATCCTGTGGTTGTTTACTTCTACGAGCGTTCGTCGGACAGGTTGCACAGCTACTATGCACCTAAACCAAGCCGCTCAACGGTCAACTGGACTTTTTATGCAAGTAATGGTTATGTTATTTTTGTTCCTGATATCTTTTACCGTACGGGAGACCCCGGATTGTGCGCCTATGAGGCCATTGTCACAGGAGCACTCGCCATGGCCGACAGGTATAAGTTTATCGATGTTGGCCACATGGCGCTTCAGGGACAGAGCTGGGGCGGATATCAGACTGCCTTCCTGGTTACCAGGACCAATCTTTTCAAGGCCGCCATGGCAGGTGCGCCTGTGAGCAACATGACAAGTGCATACGGTGGCATACGCTGGGGAACGGGTATGAGCCGCATGTTCCAGTACGAGCATACCCAGAGCCGCATAGGCGGTACACTTTGGAACAGGACACTGAAATACATCGAGAACTCGCCTGTTTTCTTCGCCCCGCAGGTGCAGACACCGCTGTTGATAATGCACAACGACAACGACGGAGCTGTGCCCTGGTACCAGGGCATAGAGCTCTTCATGGCCCTTCGCCGCCTTGACAAGCCCGTGTGGATGCTTGAGTACAACAATGAAGAGCATAACCTGACACGCAGGGCGAACGAGAAAGACCTGAGCCGCCGCATGATGCAGTTCTTCGACCATTACCTGAAAGGAAAGCCGATGCCCGTATGGATGAAAAGCGGCATACCCGCAACCGAAAAAGGGGATAAGATGGGGTATGAGC
>JALVJU010000113.1 GCA_027034005.1 Marinilabiliaceae bacterium | reverse complement strand
GTCATGGAAGCACCAAGCGTTTCACTGTAAGAAAGATCTCCAACAACGTTGGTATAGAAAGGATCTTCCCAATGAATTCTCCTTTTATCGACAAAGTTGAGCTTAACCGTGCCGGAAAAGTAAGAAGAGCCAGAATATTCTATCTTCGCGGTCTTACCGGTAAAAAAGCCAGAATTAAAGAAAAGAGAATCTAAGTTATTATACGATTCTTATAAAATCCTCCCACACGGGAGGATTTTTTTTTATACCAACTTTAATTATATTTACATTTATCAAATAATTAAAAAAATAATTACTAACAATAGTGTTAAATGACTTTGATTGTAAATCATTGAACAAACATAAGTAATTATGAAACTGTCAGTAAACAGACTTCCCATACTTGTATCTCCTGACTCCAAGCGGGTCTTTGCACGCTATTTCTTTTATGGCGAAGAAAGAGCAATGGGAATTATCCAAAAGGTATTGGACATGTCCGAACAGGAGGTTGAGCACCTGGTAAAGGACATATTGAGGGATTTTTCAAGACGCCACAGACGAATTTCGAATCTTTTGATAAAACATTTTGATAAAATAAAATTTATTATTGAAAAACTCGAGATAGAGCCCGACAATCTGTCAGAGTGGCGTAAACTCCTGATAGGAGCTTACTTTACCATGGAATACTCCATTGAGTCAGCAGCTATCTTTAATCCATCGGTAGTGGAAGACCCTGACCAGGACGGCCTCGATGAAGGACAAAAAAGGCTCATCATAAGCTTCAGGGCAACAGGTGAAGGGCACATATCCTCACTGGTCTTCCGCCGCGCCCTGCTTGACGGCAATACCGTTAAACTTCTGCCATCAGGACGTTTTATCGACGAAGCAGAAGTGATAAAGGGCGCCACACTTCATAAAAAGGAATTTGAGAAAATAATCGAGCAGATGAACATCGACAGTAAGCTGTACAAACCAATACTTAACATGCTGCCTGAAACTTTCTCTTACGCAAACCTTAAACCGATCATATTTGAATTTTTTGAGAAAAACAACCTTACCCTCGAGGAACAAACTTCTCTGAACGAACTTCGGTGGCTTGCAAAATCATTTCTTGAGATACGTTTCTCCCTTGACACCGATATCTCGGAAAGAGTGATATTCCCTCTTTCAAAATATGAGATGAAAGGTATAGAGGATGCCCGCTTCGTAAAGTTCCGCCACGATGATGGCAGTTGCACCTATTATGCGACTTACACTGCTTACGATGGCTTTTCCATCATGCCTAAACTGCTTGAAACAAAAGATTTTTATCACTTCCACGTACGGCCTTTGCACGGCAAGTACGCCGTTGACAAAAACCTGGCATTGTTCCCCGAAAAGATTAATGGCAAATATGCCATGATAAGCCGTATCGACGGAGTGAACACCTACATCATGTTCTCCGAATCAATATGCTGCTGGGACGAAGAAGCAAGAATACTGCTACGGCCACAATACCACTGGGAACTGATACAAATAGGAAACGGTGGAAGCCCTATAAAAACAGACAGAGGTTGGCTTCTAATAACCCATGGCGTAGGACCGATGAGAAAATACTGCCTTGGAGCATACCTGCTTGACCTGAACGACCCCACAAAAGTACTGGGGCGCCTAAAAGAGCCACTTCTGATACCTACCGAAGAGGAGCGTGAAGGATATGTACCCAATGTGGTTTATACCTGTGGTTCATACCTTAACGACAACCTGCTGGTGATACCTTATGCAGTATCAGATTATGCATCAAAAATAGCAACAATAGAATTAGACCATTTAATTGACAAAATACTTGAAAACCCTGAAAAATAATCCAATATGCTCCTTTCCATTAACCTTCTTTTTATCACAATTCCTGAAACTACATTTAATTA
>JALVJU010000112.1 GCA_027034005.1 Marinilabiliaceae bacterium | reverse complement strand
AACCCTTTAACCATAGAACCCTTTAACCATAGAACCCTGGAATTCACTTATACCACTCCGCATACATCAGATAATTGTTCGCGATCTTCTCTATCATCTCTTTGGTTTGTTCCGGCTCAATCTCCTTTATCTTTTTTGCGGGCACTCCTGCGTAGATACTGTTGGGTTCAACGATGGTTCCGGTTAGGACAAGGGAGTTGGCCGCAATGATGGAGTTACTCCCTATAACGGCGTGATCGAGTACGGTGGCGCCAATGCCTATCAGTACGTTGTCTTCGATCTTTGCCCCGTGAATGGTCACATTGTGCCCCACCGAAACATTGTCTCCTATATCGATAGTTGATTTCTGATAAAGGGTGTGCAGGACCGAACCGTCCTGTATGTTTACTTTGTTTCCGATACGTATTGAATTGACATCGCCCCTTATTACAGTGCTGAACCAGATGCTGCAGTCGTCACCTATCACTACATCCCCGATTATCACGGCATTTTCAGCCATGTACACATTTTTTCCAATTTCGGGAGCAAATCCTCTTACCGATTTTATTATTGCCATAACCTGTTTTTTTGTAAAACCTTATCTGCAAGAAATACTTTTTACGGATTTAGGGTAAAAATAGCATCAAATTTTGTGGGAGTAAAGAGATTTTGGTTTTTAGAGGGTTTTTAATATTGAAAAATATCATTAAATCTGTAATTGTCAGCAGATTAGTGTTTTTGATTTTTTTGTTCTAAAAAAATGTAAAATATTGGAAACTTTTTACAACGATAAAGAGTATAACCATTTTATTTTTAATAGAATTATGAGATAATTCAGCGTTTTGAAGGATTGTTTTTCATTTTTTTAAATTAGATTTACATCGATTTTTTCATTTCAACATAAAACAAAATTTAATATAAACTTCACAACCATATTATTATGGGCAAAAGGTCAAAAGTTATTGAGAAAGATGAAGTGGTAGTTAGGTTTTCAGGTGATTCCGGCGACGGAATGCAACTGACGGGAACATTGTTCTCATACACTTCAGCGATCTTCGGGAACGATATCTCAACGTTTCCCGATTATCCTTCAGAGATCAGGGCTCCTCAGGGAACAATTGGAGGAGTATCCGGTTTCCAGGTTCATTTCGGACACAGCGAGGTTTACACCCCCGGTGATTATGCCGATGTTCTGGTAGCCATGAACCCGGCAGCGCTTAAGGCGAATGCCAAATGGATGAAGCCTGGCGGTACTATCATAATAGATGTTGATAGTTTTGATGAGAAGAACCTGCGTAAAGCAGGTTATAAAACCAACGATCCCATAACAGAGGATAAGCTTGGTGATTACAACATTATCAAGGCGCCTATTTCAACTCTTACCAAGGAGAGCCTTAAAGACATGGGGCTTGACAACAAGAGTATCCTGCGAAGCAAAAATATGTTCGCACTTGGTTTGGTTTACTGGCTTTTCAACAGGCCACTTGACAATACCAAAGATTACATTCAGAAGAAATTCAAGAAAAAACCGATAGTTGTTGAGGCTAACCTGAAGGTCCTGGAAGAAGGTTATAACTATGGATCTATAATTCAGGCATTGACCCCTTCATATCAGATATCACCTGCCGATATAGAAAAAGGTTTTTACCGTAACATAAACGGAAACACTGCTACTGCATGGGGTTTTATTGCTGCTGCTGAGAAGAGCGGACTGGAGCTTTTTCTGGGATCATATCCTATTACTCCGGCTACTGATATCATGCAGGAATTGAGTGCACGTAAAGATCTTGGTGTTAAAGTGTTTCAGGCCGAGGATGAGATTGCCGGTATAACAAGTACTATCGGAGCATCTTTTGCCGGCGACCTGGCTGTTACATCAACTTCAGGTCCGGGACTTGCCCTTAAGGGTGAAGCTATCGGCCTTGCTGTCATAGCAGAGTTGCCCATAGTTGTTGTAGATGTTCAACGTGGCGGGCCTTCTACAGGGTTACCCACCAAGACTGAACAATCGGACCTTATGCAGGCGCTTTATGGACGTAACGGGGAAAGTCCTGCCGTAGTTGTGGCAGCTAGTACTCCAACCAACTGTTTTGATTATGCTTTTTATGCATCAAAAATAGCCCTGGAGCACATGACCCCTGTTATACTGCTTACCGATGGTTTCCTTGGTAACGGTACTCAACCATGGAAAATTCCTGATATGGACGAGTTTCCGGTTATTAAACCTCAGTATGTTGATCCTTCGATGGCTGATAAGTGGATGCCCTATATGAGAGATCCCGAAAAGCTTTCAAGATTCTGGGCCACTCCTGGAATGAAAGGATTTGCACACAGGATAGGCGGATTGGAGAAAGATTATGTTACCGGTGCGGTATCTCACGATCCTGTCAATCACCAGAGAATGACAGATGTTCGTCAGGCCAAAATAGATAAGATAGCCGATTATATTCCTGAACTGGAGATCATTGGTAACGAGGATGCCGACCTTCTGATAATAGGATGGGGCGGTACTTTCGGACACCTTTACACGGCTTACGAAGAGATGACAAACGAAGGGTACAATGTTGCCCTGGCTCACTTCAACTATATCAACCCGCTGCCTAAGAATTCGCATGATGTACTCAGCAAGTTCGACAAGAAGGTTGTTTGCGAGTTGAATATGGGACAGTTTGCAGGTTACCTGCGAATGAAGTTTGAGAATATGTCGTTTTCCCAGTACAACAAGGTACAGGGGTTGCCATTTACTGTTAATGAATTGAAAGAACATTTTAAAAAATTACTGGAGGAATAACTCATGTCAGGCGTTTGTAATTTAAAGTTTACAGATTTTAAAAGCGACCAGGGCGTACGCTGGTGTGCCGGTTGCGGTGATCATGCTATTTTGAATTCAGTTCAAAAAGCCATGGCGGAACTACATTATTGTAAAGATGATGTTGCCGTTATTTCCGGTATTGGATGTTCTTCACGTTTCCCCTATTACATGGATACATACGGATTTCATACACTTCACGGACGTGGTGCAGCCATTGCATCGGGTGTGAAGCTTGCCAATCCGGACCTTCATGTGTGGGACATAACAGGTGACGGAGATGCACTGGCGATAGGTGGTAACCATTTTATTCACCTTATCCGTCGTAACATCGATATCAATGTGATCCTTTTTAACAACAAGATATACGGGTTGACCAAAGGTCAGTATTCACCGACATCGAAGCGCGGATTTATCTCGAAGACTTCGCCTTACGGTACCATTGAATCACCCTTCCGTCCGGGAGAGTTGTGTATCGGTGCCCGTGGACAGTTCTTTGCCCGTACTGTTGATAAGGAACTGAAGCTATCTGTGGAAGTGTTCAAGGAGGCTGCAAAGCACAAAGGAACTTCGATCGTTGAAGTGCTTCAGAACTGTGTTATCTTCAATGACAAGGTACATGCAGAGATAACTGATAAAGAATTTAAGGAAGACCGCACCATCACACTGCGTCATGGCGAGAAGATGATCTTTGGAAAAGAGAAGAACAAAGGTCTTATGCTTGACGGCATGGAGCTTAAGGTTGTAACTATCGGCAAGAACGGTATTACCGAAGATGACATCCTGGTTCATGATGAGAAAAAAGAAGATATTTCACTGCACCTGAAACTTGCCGATATGGAGTATCCTGCATATCCGGTTGCTCTTGGTGTCATCCGTAATGTCGAAGCCAAAGTGTATGACGAGTGTATGGTCAAGCAGATAGAAGAGGTGAAAGAGAAATCACCTGTCAAATCACTGAAAGACCTGCTTTATTCAGGCGATGTCTGGGAAGTGAAGTAAGGTCATACAATATATTATATCGAACGGGATGGCTGTGGAAAATGGTCATCCCGTTTTTTTATTTAAAAGGTAGTCATCCGATGACTTTCCGATACTTAAAAGAACTTCATGGATTTTCACTGTTAAAGTCCTAACTTCGCATGGAGTAAAATTATCGTTATGCCGGAAGAAAAAATTGAATTGTCGAAGATCTACAAACGAAGGATGACTGACCGTGACATCTTTCAGGAATTGATGTCGTTTAAAGTAAAGGAAGTACTGCTAATCGCGAATTATTACGATTCGTATAGTATCGTGCGTGAAGGCCGTTTTTTTGACAAGATAATCGGGGAGTACCTACAGCTAAATCTTTTTACGTCGCCCCGTATCACGAGTGTGGCCAATTGCGATGATGCAATGAAAATGCTTAAAGAGCGTAACTTCGACATGGCTATCATCATGGCCGGTCTGGATAAGCAGCTCCCGGTGAGGGCAAGCCGTAAGATACATGCCGTCATGCCTGACCTCCCTGTGCTCCTGCTTGTGAACAACAATGCCGACCTCAAGTTCTACGATGACGAGGGCGGCAATACTGAACACATCGACCGCGTCTTCGTGTGGAACGGTGACACCCGTGTTTTTCTTGCCATGATAAAGTATGTGGAGGACAAGATGAACGTGGAGAAGGATGTAAAGGTGGGTGATGTGCGTATCATCCTCCTGGTGGAGAATTCCCGGAAATACTATTCGCGCTATCTTCCATTGCTCTACTCCATAATCATGCGGCAGACGCAGTCGATACTTTCGGAGGAGACATCCGATCAGATCTACAAAATAATGAAGATGCGGGTGCGTCCCAAGATACTTCTTGCCACCAATTTCGAAGATGCAGTTGAGATATTCGATAAGTACCAGGATAACATCATTTGCGTGATATCCGATGTGAGGTATAACAGGAACGGCGTGCCTGACGGGAATGCCGGGGTGGAACTTATAAAATATGTGAAGAGCAAATCAGGAGTGCCCACCCTGCTGCAGTCGTCCGAACCGATGAATTACAAAAAAGCAGAGATGGTGGGGGCTGATTTTATCGATAAGAATTCGGATAGTCTATCCATGGACATACATAACTTCATTTATGAAAAGCTCGGATTCGGGAATTTTGTTTTCAGGAACGAGAAGGGGGAGGTTTTTGCCGAGGCAGCCAACATGAAGGAATTTATCAAGTGTATAAAGGAGGTACCTGACGATTCACTGCTCTATCACGCCCGCAGGAATGGTATCTCAACATGGCTTATGGCACGCGGCGAGATCAGTCTTGCAAAGAAACTGCGACCTTTCCGGATCGAGGATTTTGAATCTCCCGGGCAGCTGCGTCAGGCCGTTATTGATGCCTTTGAGCAGGTCAAGCTTGAACGTATGCGCGGTCGTGTGGTAATGTTCGACCCTGCACTTGTGAAAAGCAACCGTTTCATAATCCGTATAGGTGAAGGGTCGTTTGGCGGCAAAGGCCGGGGAATGGCTTTTTTGAGCAACTTTATCGAAAACATTGACTTTAAAAATAACATAGAAGGGCTTAATATCAATATACCCGCCACTACCATCATAGGTGCAGGTGAGTTCACTAAGTTCATTGAGAAAAACAATCTTTTCCATAAGGCATTTGTGCAGAAGAACTACGAAGAGATTAAGGAGCTGTTCCTGAAATCCGAACTCAGTGATGAGGTCCAGGATAAGATAAGGCAGTATGTGGAGGTAATGGACAGTCCGCTTGCAGTTCGTTCATCCGGTCTTTTCGAAGATTCGCTTTTGCAGCCTTTTGCAGGTGTTTATGCCACATACATACTGCCCAATAATCATCCCGATGCAGAAGAACGCTTTGCCCAGCTTTCGATAGCTATTAAACTTGTTTATGCTTCTATGTTCAGTGATGCAGCAAAGGCTTACTTCGATGCTGTGGATTATAAGATAGAGGAGGAGACCATGGC
>JALVJU010000111.1 GCA_027034005.1 Marinilabiliaceae bacterium | reverse complement strand
GTAACATTGATCATTTTAATCGCATGCAACCCGGAACCATCAAACAACACTGAATTTGGGTATTTCATCTATCTTAAACCTCATCAAAATGAAAACTTTAAGATCACTTATCCTGTTCGTATTTATAGCTCTTACTTTTGCGGCATCAGCCGGTCAACCGGCGGATAAGAACAAAAAAGGCAATCGGCCGAATATACTTTTTATAGTAGTGGATGACCTGAAACCTGTTCTGGGTTGCTATGGAAACACTGACGTAAAAACATCGGGCATAGACAAGCTCGCCTCCAAAGGAGTAGTGTTCGACAATTCATACTGTCAGCAGGCAGTGTGTGCACCGTCACGGATAAGCGTGTTCACAGGCATGCGTCCCGACCGCACAAAGGTGCGTGACCTGCATACCGATATGCGCAAGATGAACCCCGACATAGTAACACTACCGCAGTTTTTTAAGCGTAACGGATATGAAACGGTAGGGCTTGGAAAATTGATGCACGGCGCACGTGGCAACGACCCACGCTCCTGGACCATCCCCTACAAAACGGATGAAGAGCTGAAGTACGCTGAAGGGTATTCCGTTCCCGCAAGCAAAGGATATCAGAACCCGGACATAATTGCTGCGGTAAAAGAAGGCCGAAAACAAAACCTGAAAGGGAAAAAACTCATGGCCTACCTGAAAAGCATGAACATGCTTCCTTCAACCGAGTGCCGTGACGTGCCGGACGACGCATATTCAGATGGTGCGATCGCCAATGCCGGAATTGAACTTCTGGAAAAATTAGGGAAAGGAGACAAGCCGTTTTTTATAGCCCTGGGATTTCACAAACCACATCTCCCGTTCGTAGCTCCAAAAAAATACTGGGATATGTACGACAGGAACAAGATAAGTACAAATCCCTTTCAGCAACATGCAAAAAATTCACCTAACTATGCCTATCAAAACTGGGGGGAACTAAGAAACTATACTGATATACCGAAAAAAGGCCCGTTACCTGTTGACAAACAAAAAGAGATGATACATGGTTACTGGGCTTCGGCTTCGTATGTGGATGCACAAGTGGGTAAGGTTATCGACAAAGTGGAAGAGCTTGGACTGGACAAAAATACCATAATCGTTCTCTGGGGCGACCACGGCTGGCATCTGGGCGATCACGGCCTTTGGTGCAAACACACTAACTTTGAGCAGGCAACAAAGGCTCCGATGATATTTGTTGTTCCGGGGATGGCCAAAGGAAAACATGTTTCTACAATGGCCGAATTCGTTGACATATTTCCTACTCTGGTCGATTATACCGGGCTTAAAGTTCCCAATTACCTCGAAGGTAAAAGTCTTATGCCGGTAATTAAAAACCCGAAAATTCAAACGCAGGACTATGCCATCAGCCAGTTTTTCAGGGGAAAAGATACCATGGGATATTCCATGCGGACAAAAAGATACCGAATTACACTCTGGCTAAAAGGTGACTATAATAAAGAAGACCTATTCCGGGATCCTGTGATCGATGCCATAGAACTCTACGATTACCAGAAAGATCCGCAGGAGACAGTTTCACTTGAAAATGATCCTGCTTATGCCAAAGTAGTTTCTAAACTTAAGAACAAACTCCTTAGGCTCATGAACGAAGAGGCCAACAAAGCAGAAAGGACCTTTTTAAAAAACTGACATGCTTTATTAATACCCAAAATCCGCAAGTGATTTGATTAGAAAAATTAAACCACTTGCGGGTAAGGTAATATAATCATAGAAAATTTGTGAATTTTCCTGAATAGTGGCACCTCGTTTTTACCATATATCAAAAACATGACGATGCAAAGTTTAAAAAATATGCAGTGTCTGAACGAACAGGAAAACTGACAGGTAAAAGAGAATGAACTGACAATGGGGGTTACTCC
>JALVJU010000110.1 GCA_027034005.1 Marinilabiliaceae bacterium | reverse complement strand
GCTATCACCCTTACTAAGGCTGTGTTGCCTCGCATGATAGAACAGGGAGGCGGTCATGTGGTGGTGACAAGTTCCGTAGTGGGGAAGTTCGGCTTTCCCATGCGTTCGGCCTATGCCGCCTCAAAACATGCCCTGCATGGTTTTTTCGAGACACTGCTGGTGGAAGAGAAGGAACATGGTATACGTGTGACAATCCTGGTGCCGGGACATATCGTGACGGACGTCTCTTACAACGCCATTACCGGCAATGGTGAACGGTACGGGAAGATGGACCCCGGACAGGCCAGAGGAATGACGGTGGAGAAGGCGGTGAAGAAGATGTTGCGCGGTGTGGCGAAAGGGAAGAGAGAGGTCGTAGTGGGCAAGGCCGATTCCTGGTCTGTGTATCTTAGGAAATATTTTCCCGGTCTTTTCTTCAGACTGGCAGGGAAAGTGAGTCCTGTTTAATGTGTATCCGTGAAAAGGATTGGTTTTCTTTGATTATGGTGTGGAGAGTTTAGAGTTCAGAGATAAGAGATAAGAGTTGTGAAAAGGTGGGTTGAACAGAAGGCGGGAGATTTGGAAAATATAAAATGGGGAGGGCGTGGCACTGACCATATTTGTAAACAAAGTGATTAAAGACTCAAGTTTCGCATTTTATTTAAAAGTTTATAACTATTTGGAACACATTATTATGAATGCATAATAATCTCTTTGAGGTTTCTTCGTGTTTCTTTGTGAAATAGCTGTTACACAGAGTTTCACAAAGAAGACACAAAGTATCACGGAGATGGAATTGATTTTAAATGGAAGTTTCAAAACTCTGATATTGAACAAAATATGAAAAATGCAGTTTGTTTTTCTAATTCATTATCAATCAATTAAAAGAATGTGCGAAACTTTAGTTCTTTATTAAAAATTTCGAGTATCTCATTTTCAAAGCATTCATTTACATACATTTTACGACTTCCCTTGCGTTTTTTTGAACCTTCCCTAAAGGACATAATTTTCTTGATAATTCTGTCGTATTTTGAGTAGTGAGTTAACTGAGAAAAAAAAATGCAATCTCTGTTTTAGAAAGGCTGCCCAGGTCATATATTAATCATATTAGTTCTAGGTAAGGCTTAACGCCAAATTTAACTTTTCGCGATTGGGTGTGATAGGGAGAAGGCAATTGAAATTTAAGCAGTTGTCTTGTAAAAGTCTCATCTAATCTTTTTTCAGATAAGAGCAATTCCCCGGCCTTGGTTAAACTAATTTTTGGATTTAAGTCTACAAACCCAAATGCTTTCGGTGCTCTGGTTATTCTATCCCTGGCAGCCAAGGCAGGATCAGTAGGAAAGGTCTCGCCTTCGTAATATTCAGATTCATAAAGTGTTTGGAAGAAACTTTTTTGTACATCTTGATTTCCTGACCTGATTGCACCCCTAAAATTATCGGTTAGAATCCGTATTTCAGGAATAATCTTTTCAATTGTTCTTGGTGAAGTGAACCCCAAAAGAGCCTTTGATTTACTTAAGTTAGCCATGTTATTCCCAAAAAATATTTTCTTCTACTGCCATTGATTTCTTTTGAAGAATGTCTTTTGAGCTATTAAGAAATTCTTGAATTCGATTTGTTGAAATCTCAATTGATTTATCAGAAATGTCGCAACCTACAAAACGACAATTATTTTTTATTGCAGCAATAGCGCTTGAACCACTTCCTAAAAATGGGTCACAAACTGTAAACCCATCTTCAGCACTAGCATGAATCATTGCTTGAAAAACTTCTACAGGTTTCTGTGTAGGATAGATTGAATTATGGATTCTTTTAAATCTCCACACATCAGGGAACTTGCGATTCTTTATCTTTCTAGTGTTTCCATTTGTAGCGAATATTATGTATTCATGTCTTCTTCTAAAATAGTGCC
>JALVJU010000109.1 GCA_027034005.1 Marinilabiliaceae bacterium | reverse complement strand
TCCTGCCGCAGGTGGTTAAAACTGCCCGTGTGATGAAGAAGGCCGTTGCCATTCTGCAGCCGGCCATAGAGATGGAGAAGGCAGTTACGGGCCAGGGCGGTTCAACGAACGGTAAGATACTTATGGCTACGGTTAAAGGCGATGTTCATGATATCGGGAAAAACATTGTTAGTGTTATACTTTCATGCAACAACTACGAAATAATCGACCTTGGCGTGATGGTTCCCACAGAAACCATTTTGCGTGAGGCGATAGAGAAGAAAGTTGACATTGTAGGGCTGAGTGGCCTTATCACTCCATCGCTTGAAGAGATGGTCAATGTGGCGCGGGAAATGGAGAAACATGAGATAAACGTGCCGCTGATAATCGGAGGGGCCACAACATCGAAAGTGCATACAGCTGTTAAGATAGAGCCGCAGCGCAAGGAGCCTGTTGTTTACGTGAAAGATGCCTCCCAGAGCGTACAGGTGGTCAGCGCTCTTCTTTCCGCTAAGGAAAAATCGGATTTCGTAAGGGCCATCCGGGGCGAGTATGAAAAGATAAGACGTGCAAACACCGCTAAACGCGAAAAGGTGATTGTCCCGCTTTCAGAAGCAAGGCAGAAGAACTTCAAGACCGACTGGGACACTGTTGACATGCCGGCACCGGTAAAACCGGGAGTTAATGTCTGGACAGACTACCCAATTTCGGAGATAAGAAAATTCATCGACTGGCGGTTCTTTTTTATGGCCTGGCGACTGACAGGAACTTTTAACGGAATAGAGAATGTAACACAGGATACAGAGAAGGAATGGATAAATGCATTCAAAAAGGAGGACAGGGAGAAAGCAAAAGAGGCGCTGAAGATTTACCGCGAAGCACAACAGATGCTCGACCGCATTGAGAATGAAAAGATGCTTAAGGCAAATGCTGTGTTCGGGCTTTATCCGGCCAATGCCCGGGGAGATGACATTGTTCTCTTTGAGGATGAAAGCAGGGAGAAGGAAATTACCACATTTCACATGATGCGCCAGCAGCAGAAGACTCCCGGCGAAGAGGTTTACTACTCTCTTGCCGATTTTGTGGCACCGGAAAAGTATCCCGACCATATCGGGGCCTTTGCAGTGACGGCCGGCATAGGTATAGAGAAATGGCTGAAAAAGTTCGAGGACGACAATGACGACTATAGCAGCATTCTTATAAAATCACTGGCCGACAGGCTGGCTGAGGCATTCACCGAGCTTCTTCACTATCGCATCAGGAAAGAGTACTGGGGATACGACCCGGATGAGGAATTTGACAAGGCAAAATTCGTGAAGGAGAAATACCGGGGGATACGTCCGGCACTTGGCTATCCTGCCTGTCCTGACCACAGTGAGAAACGCATACTGTTCGACCTGCTTGAAGCAGAGGATAAAGCAGGGATAACCCTCACCGAACATTTCAGCATGTATCCCAATGCATCGGTAAGCGGCCTTATCTTTGCCCATCCGGAGTCAAAATATTTCGGTATCGGCAAGGTAGGCAAAGACCAGGTGCGTGACCTCGCTGAAAGAAAAGGCATGACGATGGAAGAGGTAGAGAAGTGGATACCACTGAACCTTGGGTATAAATAAAATATATTTGTTTAGTCATCCGATGACTCGAAGTCATCGGATGACTGCAAACTAAAATTTGTATATTTGTTTTATGACAAACAGGGAACAACATATTATTGGACTTATAAAGAACAGGATACACACAAAAAATCCTGATGCCGAGATTGTACTCTTTGGTTCCCGTGCGCGTGGCGAAGCAACATCGGATTCAGACTGGGATATTTTAATTCTGTTAAACGACCTTAATGTTGACATTAATCTGGAAAAAGAATACAGAGAAGAATTGTTTGAAGTTGAACTTGAAACCGGTGAGC
>JALVJU010000108.1 GCA_027034005.1 Marinilabiliaceae bacterium | reverse complement strand
CATCGGTAAAAGCATACACCGGCATCCCGGCATCTTCGGCTTTCTTGAGTTTTTTCTTTATCTCCTTCTGTTTGTTCAGTATCCATTCCCTTTCTTTTGAACCTTCCGGGATAATTCCTTTATCGAATGTGTCGTACGTAATGGCACACTGAATATGCCATGCAGGTACCATTCCGTTGTATCCTGTCTCTTTCAGAAAAACAGGGTCTTTGTATTTTGTTACAGTGGGAGCCTCACCGGGATTGTTAAAAACCATATCTAAAATATAGGTCAATTGATGAGTAGCAGATGCCTCTTTCTTTTTTTTGTCACCCTGGGAACAAGCTGCAAAAAGCGGGATGAGCAAGAAAAGTATATATGATGTTTTCATTTTGTGTCTTAATTTTCTTCAAGTTTGATTAGCTCTATTTTTTTGAATTCTGTGGGCGCTCCTTCTGCCTGAATGGCAATGTAGCCCTCCTTAAGCGGAGTGCCGTCAGGAATGGGGTAGTCATCGGGTTTTCCGTTCCCGCCGCCTACAGTGGGGTTAGTGTATTCCATAACTTTTTTGCCTTCAATGAAATGCTGTATCACTTTGTTGTTTAGTACCACAACCTCCACAGTTACCCATTCATCGCTGCTGTATGTTTTTGCAAGCGAGGGAGTGCAGTGCTGCGGTACAACTTTCCCGTTTATTTTTATGTTAGTTCCCGGAGTGCATACTCCTGCTGTGGGGCGTTTCTCTTTTCCGTTGCCGCCCACAAGTTGAACTTCGATAGAAACAGGATACCACTGATCTTTCTCCATCGATTGTGGCGACTGGCTGTGTATCATTGCTCCGTTGTTCTTGTATGCCCATGACGGTGAACCTTTCATCTGTTCCCCGACAAAACGATATTCAACCCGCAGTTTGTAGTTCGAGAATTTATCCTTGTAGAAAAGATGCCCGAATTTATTGTCGAAATGTTCATAATCATCGTATGATACCTTCAGGATGCCATCTTCCACACGGAAAGTATTCTTGTAATTAATACCCAGGTCCTCTCCTGCAAATTTTGGTGTCCATCCGTCAAGGTCCTTTCCGTTGAAAAGTTCAATCCAGTTGCCAACCTCTTTGTATGGTTCTTTCTTTGATGAACAGGAAAGTATTGTAATACTCAGTAAGATAATCGATATGTATTTCATAGTGGCGTAATTTGATGATGTTGCGAAATTGCGTTGCAATACAATTAATAATTCTATTTTATTCTGAATTTACGTTCTTGTTTGTTGCCATAATAAATATTCGCTGTGGTTCTTTAATCATAGGTGCAGCGCACCGATAACATTTGTAGCAATGTGCAATCTAATAGTATAGGTGCAGCGCACCGAAATATTACCCTTTTATGTATCAATCAAAAAAATGTTTATGTGTTTGCCATGGTTGTTTAATATTCCGGTGCGATGCACCTAATAATTTTTATACATCTTGTTTCTACAAATATTACGGTGCTAACGCACCTACCTAATTTGTCGGTTCAATGATGTTTTGTTTTTGTTACTTTATCTCTTCTTTTTTTCAAAAAGGATTTAGATTTTAGTTAACATATTTTGCAATATTGTTTTACATCTAAAATAGAAAAAAATGTTGAGAGAAAGACAGTTTTTAGATTTTATAACTTTTTATTTTCCACTCATTGTTGAAAAATGCATTATTTTTAAACCTTGAATTTTTAAGGAGTTACAAAATCTAAAAATATCTTATGGATTTAAAAAGTTTGAAAGAGTGTAAATACTCAATGCTGGTTCCTACAAGTATGGGTGTTCGTATCACTCCCGTTAACGGACAGCCTGTGCACAGCAGTGAAATGTTCATGATGCAGGCAACAAGTGCTGAAACCAATGTTGCAAGTGTCGCTTCGTATCTAGGATTGCCGGTTAAGGTGCTGACCACTTTTGTGAAAGGCAGTCCTATTGCTCGATTTATCAAGGATAACCTTGCAGGCCGCCATATGGATTACGAAGGGCCTGAAGTAGAGCAGGGAGACCCCTGGGGATACCGGCACCAGTTCAATATTGCCGACAGCGGGTATGGTTCACGCGGGCCCCGTGTACACAACGACAGGGCAGGAGAGGTAGGCCGTACCCTCAATGTGAAGGATTTTGATCTTAACAGGATATTTGGTGAAGAAGGGGTTCAGGTAGTTCACTTGTCAGGACTTATTGCAGCCCTGTCGCCCGATACCGGAAAATTCTGCCTTGAGATAGCAAAAGAGGCCAAGAAACATGGCACCCTTATCTCTTTTGACCTGAACTACCGTGCATCATTCTGGGAGAACAGGGAAGAAGAGCTTAAAGAGATATTCCACACCATAGCATCGGTTTCCGACATCCTTATCGGTAACGAGGAAGATTTTCAGTTGTGCCTTGGAATAGAAGGCCCAGAGGCAGGCGGAAAAGATATTGCTGCCAAGATTGATGGTTTTAAGGGAATGATAAACGAGGTTAAAAAAGCATACTCCAATGCATCTGTTTTTGCTACAACACTGCGTCAGGTGGAGAGCGCAAACAGCCATCTGTGGGGCGCTATCCTTTCTGTTGGTGACGAGTGGCATGTTGTTGAGCCGCGCCGTATCGGTGTTCTTGACCGCATTGGAGGCGGAGATGGTTTCGTGGGAGGTATGCTTTATGCAATCCTTAAAGGATGGGAGCCTGAAAAATGGATACAGTTCGGATGGGCAACCGGCGCTTTGGCAACAACTCAGATTACCGATTACGGCCAGCCTGCCGACGAAGAACAGGTATGGAGTATATGGGAAGGTAATGCCCGTGTGAAGAGATAAGCATAATACTTGCGTTATAAAAATTAAGTAAAAGGATTGTTTTATAAAAAAAAGTGTTAATTTTATTAACACAAATGCGCCCCTGATTTCATTTGCCGGAATATGACCGCAGAATACCAGTAAATGAGGGGGCGCATTATTTTATGCTTTCTAATATCTAAACACACAAAAAGAAGGATTGTTTAAAGAATTGAAATTTTTTTTCAAAAAAAATCCGATACTGAAACCAGTACCGGATTTGTGATCCCGGAGGGACTCGAACCCCCAACCTCCTGGGCCGTAACCAGGTGCTCTATCCAATTAAGCTACGGAACCGTTTTGTCCTTTTTTTAAGGCGGTGCAAATATAGGTAAAAAATATTTATTCGGACAAAGAGAAAAGCTAAAAAAAACTTAAAGCTATTAGGCCTGTATGATAAAACAGAAAAGAAGCGGACCGGTGCCTGCTTCTTCCCTGACATGAAAAAGGTCTTTGTTTTAACCCTGTGCTGTCATTTTATAGAGGTGTTTGCCGGTATTGTTCTTAGCGATACTGTTTCAGCCGGAATGGTATCGGAACCGTAAACGTAGGTGAACTCCTTGTCCAGACTGTAATTTCCATCATCTCCGATTGCGCGGAGGATGAATTTCACACTGTCTTTCCCTTCCACCTGAAGGCTTTTCAGATTGATGGAGACAAAACCTGTTAACCGGGTTTCGTTATTCGGATCACCGTTTTTGTTATGTCTCAGTTCAAGTACCGGTGTGCCATCAGGAGTGGTTGGGTTCTCCGTGTCGGAAACTACATTTATGTAATGGACTATCCACGGATCACCTTCATAAACAAAGAAAACATTCAGGTAGTTATTTGCTATCCAGATATCATCTTCCGGGTCGCTGACCCATACAGGATCGTGGCCTATGGAGTCTGCATCTTCAGGTGTAAGGAGGAAAATATCCTTAGTGAGTATGTCTTCAAAAAAATTGATCCTTACGTAGTGATCTATATCACTACCTTCTTCACCGTCCCCGAGTATAGTGTAGTTGACCCAAAGCCTGTCCCCGTTCTCAAGAGGGTACCATGGCACCATGTTGGCAGAGGGATATAGTCTTTCACCATTATCGGAGACCACGATAAACCCGTTATTGTCCCCCTCGATATTACCGATAGTTATCCACATGTCATCAAGGGAATAGTAATCATCGTCATTATTACATGAATAAAATGACGTGATCATTAATGCAGTTATCAATATCGATCTGAAAACCTTCATAATACTTTTCCTTAATTAATAATTTTATGCCGGGTTAGGTTGTTATTAACGGATATTTGTTTGTCGTAAAATCCGGGGTAAAATATTACATTTATTTACTAATCAGACGAACATTATTGTAAAAGGTTGCGTATACCTGATGTAAAAATTGCACATAACCGTTAGTATGAAAAGATGCAATGTTTTTGTTGCTGTTTTTTGTTATTAAGGAATAGGAAGTTAATTTTGATGTTTCAAAAGAAGTGGATATGAGGAGTTGTATTACTTTAGTTTTATTGTTTCTGTTTGTTGCGGTTTTCGGTCAGGATAAAAAGGAGAAAGAATTTCATCCTCCTTTAAAAATAAAACCTGTTGTTAGTGGCAGCTTTGGTGAAGTCAGGCCTAATCATTTTCATTCGGGGCTGGATTTAACGACAAACGGGAAAACGGGTTACAGGGTTTACAGTGCTGCGGATGGATTTGTTGCGAGGATAAAGGTTTCACCGTCAGGGTATGGGAAGGCGCTTTACATTCAGCATCCCAACGGATACACCACTGTTTACGGACACCTTGAACGTTATGCTCCAAAGATAGATTCGATAGCAAGGCACAGGCAGTACGAAAATAGATCTTATTCCATTGAACTGTTTTTCAAGAAAGGCGAGATACCGGTAAAAAAAGGAGAAGTAGTGGCTTTTACCGGAAATTCCGGAAGCTCGGGCGGCCCGCACCTGCATTTTGAGATACGTAAGACCGCTTCACAAAAACCTATGGACCCGCTTCTGTTCAGGGATGATGTAGCCGATGATGTGAAACCGAAGATACAGGGGCTGAAAATTTATGCACTTGATTCCAATTCTTTTGTTGAGGGAAAACACCACTCAAAATATTTGCAGGCTGTGTTCTACGACAAGCAGTATCACCCTAAAGGAAAAAATGTTGTCAGGGCATCGGGAAAGATAGGGCTTGGAATTCAGGTCCTGGACTATTTCTCGGACAGCTGGCGCAAGTGTGGCGTGCGTTCCATTGAATTACAACTTGACAGTACAGAGATATTCAAGTCTGATGTTTCGACTTTCTCTTTTGCTGAAACAAGATATGTGAACAGCCTGATGGACTATGCCGAAAAAGTTCATACAGGCAAGGTTATCCAGAAAAGTTTTGTGGAACCCAACAACAGACTGAGCATTTACAAAGAGCTTAAAAATAAAGGAGTGATCGATCTTAAGCCGGGAGATGAACATCAGGTAAGATATATCGTTTCGGATGCTTCGGGTAACAAATCAGTAATGTCTTTCACCTTAAAAGGAGTGGAGTATCCTAATGGTCAGCCGGCATCGGGCGGGGAAGATGATGAGAGGAAGATCGCCTGGGACAAACCTTTTAGTTTCGAATCTTCGGGTGTTGAATTTAAAATCAATTTGAGGTCGCTTTATACCGATGAACCATTCTATTTTGAGGTTGACAATGACTCCTCCGGTTTTCTTTCGCCTGTATATGTTATAGGTAAAAGGGATATTCCTGTACAAAAATATTTCACTGTATCCATTACTGTTCCTGATACGGTAACGATACCTAAGGATAAGTTGCTGATAGCAGGAGTGACAACAAAAGGCAAACCCTACAGTATAGGCGGAAAATATGAGGATGGTAAGGTTATTGTAAAGACAAGGAATTTCGGGAAGTTTACATTGTACTACGATACTGTTCCCCCGGTGGCAAAACTATACAGAGTACCTTCGGGACTAAATT
>JALVJU010000107.1 GCA_027034005.1 Marinilabiliaceae bacterium | reverse complement strand
AGGTTCTTTGAGTCCTGCGTATCGTAAATCGTAAAAGATGAGGGGAAACCAAGTTTTTTCGACTCAATTCGAAGTATCTTTGAAAAAATACTGTGAAAGGTTCCCATCCAGAGATAACGTGCCACCCCGTCCCCAACAATGGATGCGATACGCTCTTTCATCTCCCTTGCCGCCTTGTTGGTAAAGGTGAGAGCGAGGATACGGTACGGCGTGACCCCGCTGGCAAGAAGGTGAGCTATGCGCATGGTAAGCACACGCGTCTTCCCGGAGCCGGCTCCCGCGATAACAAGGGAGGGGCCTTCGGTGTTCAGTACTGCTTCTTTTTGGGCGGGATTCAATCCTTCGAGGTAGTCTTGCACAATATCTTTCGTTTTTTACGTTACAAAAATAACAAAGTTTAGTTTGTGCCTGTTTAAAATGGAAGGTAAAAATTAGATGATAAGGAAGAAATGTTTTAGATTTGAAACATTGTTCTCTGATACATCTGCAAACAGCATTTGTTGACAGGTGTTAACTATAAAAATACTGTATCTTGCTTAAAAGTAGTTTTGACATACATAAAAAGTCGAAAGAGAAATTCTTGTTTTTTTTGCTGCTCTCTTTTTTGACTCTTCCAACAGGTTTGTTCTCACAAATCACTTCTCCTGAGGCTATTTACGGAGAAGCCACAAGTTATCCCTCAGGCACAGCGAACGATACGATACTTTATTTTACCGATATCAATGCGGCCTCGCTGAGTATTACTCCTGATGTTACCGGTACTTACACTTTCAACTGGTATCGGTACAACACGTCAAACAACAGTTTTGATATTCCTGTCAGCACTGAGACAGGCTCAAGTTCTTCAATTTCGGCTTTGGCTGAAACGGGCTATCGAGTTACCTACGATGATGGGGCTGGTAATTCACGCACATACAGATGCTGGACATTTCAGCCGGCAGTGATATCTGCTGAGATAGAACTTGTTTCGGAAGACTGCTTTGTGCTTGAGCTGAATGCCAAAGATACTGTAAAAGCCCTTTCGTATTTTGATCCCGGAACCAGTGCTGCAGTACCTGTTGATTACGACCTTACCTATACGTGGGCTTCCGATCCTGAAGGGCCTGATGAGGATAATCCTGTTTCCGGAGAGACAGGAAAACATATCAGTATCGATGCGCCGGTAGAAGATTCGGAGATATCTGTCACCGTAGGATCGAAATTCGGGCTTGAGGAACCTGCTTCCATGCATTATGTGGCCCTTGCTGTTAAGGCTTTGTTCAGGCAGGAACCTGAAAGCCGGGGCATTCCGAACGAGATGGATACCACGCAGAAACATTCGGCTCCTCTTGTGGTCAGGTTTTTCGGTGATGAATCTAAAGGGAACAACCTGGCTTATGAGTGGGATTTCGGCGGCGATGGCAGGGCTTTCGAGATGAATACTTTACACACATATCAATATTCCGGTACTTACGAGAATATCCTGCACATTGTAAATGAAGTGAGCCAGTGTGATGATACTTCGGAGCCGCAGGAGATAGTTGTTTTTGAATCCGACCTGCAGGTGCCAAATGTGTTTACTCCTAACGGAGATGGCGTGAACGATGAGTTCAGGGTAGCATACAGGTCATTAAAAACATACCGCATCGATATCTTTGACAGGTGGGGCAGGAAAGTGTATTCCTCAACAAATCCCGGGCATGGCTGGGATGGCCGTATCGGAAGGGGAGAGGCATCCCCCGGAGTTTACTTCTATGTGATAAAAGCTCAGGGGTTCATCGAAGAGGAAAAATACAATCTGCACGGCACGATCACTTTGATACGGGGCAAGTAGCATATTTCAGGTGATTAGATATCATGTGCGATGCTCCTTACCTTTTACTTGTTGAACACTTCAATACTCAAGTTCGCTCGAAGGT
>JALVJU010000106.1 GCA_027034005.1 Marinilabiliaceae bacterium | reverse complement strand
TAACGCGCAATGAAATTGCCATGAACCGGGAAAAAGCCATTGCAGCGGTATATGCATTGACAAATGTAAAGCTTAACAAGTCATTGAATATGGAGCAGACCGGCTCTTACGAAAAAGGTGAGTACAAAGCATTGGAACCGTTGCAGAAAAAGGTTGAGGCAACCAAACTGGGAATGAGGGCCGAAAGGGACAAATTGTATCCTGCCCTTGTACTTCACGGTATTTACAATCATACTTATGCAAAATCGTACAATATCCCGGATATAGGTGTTAATGAGGATTATGCTACCGTAGGCTTAACGCTTAAGATACCCATATTTGAGAAGTCGCAATATTCAAAGGTTAAGATGAGCAAGATAGAGTGGGAGAAGCAAAAGAATGAACTTGACAAAATGCGCCTGGATTTTACGGCAGAAGCCAACCAGCTGGAGAAAAGCCTAGTATTGCTGAACAGTTCAGTTGAACTTTATAAGAAATCTGTTCAGGATAAAACAGAACTGCTAAACATCGCCAAGGTTGCTTACGAAAACGACCGGATGTCGATAGAAGATTACCTGAAATATGAAGACGACCTGGTACTTGAAGAATCGCAACTTTACAAGGCAGAAGCCGGGAAATGGCAAACGCTGATGAAGCTTGCTGTAATTTACGGAAACAATATAGAACAAATGGTAAAATAATAAAATATACAATCATGGAAAAGTCAAAGAAGAAAAGAATAATCTGGATAGCCGTTATCGTTGTTATTTTTCTGGCAGCTGTCCTGAAAGTGAAAACAGCAAAAAGCACGGAAGATAAGATACCCCCTGCCAAAGAGTACTCAATTGTGGTTTCGGCCATAACACCACAGGTGAAGGATGTGGAGCTTACCCTGCCGTACCTGGCATTGATTGAAAATGACAAAGATGTAAAACTTGCCTCACGAATACTGGGACGCGTAAACTGGATAAAACCCAGCGGAAGCAGTGTGAAGAAGGGAGAGGTAATAGCCCGCTTGGATAACACAAGCGTTATGGCTGGCATAGAGAGTACCAAAGCTCAGATAAAAGCAATGGAAACGGCCCTTAACAATCTTGAATCTACACACAACCGTACGCTTGAGCTTTTAAAGGTAAAAGGGGCTTCAATAGAGCAATCCCAGACAGAGGAGAGCAAGATAGCTGAATTGAAGTCAAAAGTGGAGTCCCTGAAACAGAAACTGAACGACCTGAAAAATACGCTTACATATGCAATAATTAAATCGCCTGTTGATGGACGTATTTCACAAACCATGGTGAACAAGGGCGATATGGCAATGCCAGGAAGGCCAGTTGTAAGTGTCAGCGCAAAAAACGGCTTTTACCTGCTTGTACGTGTTCCTACCGATCTGAAAATAAATGGTGTTAAGTGGGATGGTGAATTTTATGATGCAGTGCCCCTTAACAGCACCTTCAACAGTCTGGCAGAATATAAGGTGTATGTAGACAAAGAAGGCCTTACGACCGGTGACAGGGTAGAGGTCAGTGTGGTAGTGTTCAAAGGCAACGGCCTGATGCTGCCTTTTGATGCCGTGCTCAACAGGAACGGGAAAAGCTATGTCCTTGTGAGGAACGGGGACAAAGTTGATCCTCAGCTTATCAACACAATTCAGGAAGGAGAAGAGGGAATAGTTGTAAGTAATAATGACCTTGCCGGTAAAGAACTGGTTGTTGCTAAACAGGATATTTTGTTAAGATTACTGGGTGGTACTTCAATTAAAGTTAGGGAGGACTAAAAAATGTTTGATTTCTTTTATAAACGGCCATATCTTCTTTTTTCACTTATCGGGGCTTTCTTCATCATGGGAGTTTTCGGACTGGTGAAGCTTCCGAAAAACCTGTTCCCCGATTCCACACCGCCTGAGGTGTTGGTGATCACTAATATACCTGGCGCCACAGCACAGGTGGCAGCCAATACCATATCAAAACCTATTGAGGAGGAGATATCCCGCCTGGGTTTGATAGAGGATGTGAGTTCTGTTAATGTTGCAAACTTCTCTATCGTCCTGGCACAGTTCAGCTACAAAAAAGGCCTGAACGCTGCTGCCGTTGACGTGGCTAATGCACTTTCCATCGCAAAGGCAAAACTGCCTAAGGATGTCAATCCCGCAGTCTACACGGTTGGTGATTTCACTCTTCCGGTAGATGTCATATCACTTTCGCCGAAGAACGACAAGATCACACTGCCGGAGATAAGAAAGATAGCGCAGAGTTTCATTAAGCCAAAACTTCTGAGTAACCCGGGTATTGGGAACGTTGAGGTTTTCGGGGGATATCAGAGCGCCATCAACATTGAGGTCGATCCGTTTAAAGCAAAGCGTTACAATGTGGATTTTGCAGTTATTGCAAAAGCACTTCAGGCATTGAACCATGACATTCCTGTGGGATTTGTCAAAGGGGATGACGGATTCTTTACAATAACTATTTATGGTGAAAAAGATGAAGTTGCCAGACTTAAACAGATACCTATCCTGCCCAATGTCCATCTCGGCGAGGTGGCTGATGTAAAATGGGGCTATCAGAAACGCACCAGCGGTTACATTGGTAACGCCACACAGGCTATCGCACTTAGCATTCAGCGTGCACCGGGCGGCAGTGTGCTCGATGTAAGTAATGTGGCACGAAAAGAGATGAAACAACTTGAGGCAGAGTATCCGGATATCAAATTCGAGATATCCGATACACAGCGTGACCTCATTAAGCTGTCCAATTCCAACATGCTTTCAGCTTTACGCGATGCCATCTTCTTTACCTTGCTTGTCGTGCTGTTCTTCCTTGGTAATTTCAGGGCCATCATCGCAGCAGGACTTTCAATACCTATGGTTTTCTTCAGTGTGATAGCTGTGATATGGCTCGGCGGCGGAGATCTGAACATCGTGATCTACACTGCTATTATCCTTGCCCTGGGAATGCTTACCGACGATGCGGTGGTGATACTGGAAAATGTGGAACGGCACCTGACCGATCTGAAAGAAGACCTGGAGACTGCCATACAGAAGGGTACCAAAGAGGTTATAGCTCCGGTGTTCGCAGGTACTGTTGCCACCATCGCTATCATTTTTCCGTTGATGTATATTGGCGGATTCCCTCAAAAAGTGTTTAAGCCCATGATATTTACCCTTATACTTGCTTTGATATTCTCATTCTTCCTGGCAATTACTTTTATCCCTCAGTTGCTGAAGGTAATGTACAAACATGGAGCAGGCAAGACCAGGTTTGAGCTGTGGCTTGATAAGCTTTATGCCAATACCCTCGGCCGCCTTGTTGAACCGTATGTGAGCGTTATAAAATTCTCCAACGGAGGGCGTAAGGTGTGGCGCAGGTCACTGCTTATCCTGGGTGTTGTTTTATTGCTCATGGTGAGTGTAAAAACTGTTATGCCTACCATAGGACGTGATGCAATGCCTCCAATGGATACAGGTATTATTAAGGCACAGGTAGCTTTCAGTTCAAACGAAACGGTCGACAATGCAGAGAAAAAACTGCAGCCGTTCCTTGACTGGCTTAAAAAACAATCGTGGGTGAAAATGAGCTCTGTGGCCTTCGGTAACGAAAAAGGTGTTTTGAGCCTTGGAAGCGGTAACCTGCCGTCTGAGGCAACCATAACAATTAATGCTGTTGACAGGTTCCACCGTAAGCTCACTATCTGGCAGCTTGAAGATATTATCCGCACAAAAATAGCCCAGCTGCCCGGAGTGAAACGAAACGATGTCTTTGACTTTGGCGCTACTGCCGTTTCTACGGTTAAGGCCTCGCTTGATGTACGGCTTAAAACCCCTTATGTTGACGGACTGGCTGATAAAGCAAATAAAGTGAAGAAAGCACTTAAGGATGTGAAAGGCCTTACATCCCTTTCCACAAGCTGGGACAAAGACTTTTCGGAGATTGTCATGGATGTTGATGAGAACAAAGCTCTCAGCTACGGTGTAACTCCATACCAGATAGCAATGCAGCTACCTGTCAAAGGCCAGGTTGTGGGACTGAACGGTAATTTACAGTCTATGAACACACAGTTTGTACGTCTTTACCTTAAGGGTAAATTCAGTGAGAACGTTCAAACGCTCAGGTTACTGCCTATTCAGACGAAGTTCGGAGAAGTGCCGCTTGAGACATTTGCCAAAGTGTCAAGGCAGCTTACTTATGCCAAGATAGAAAGGGATGAGTTGATGTACAGTGTGGATGTTAATGGTTACCGTTCAAAACGGCCTGTCTCGCACCTCACTGCCGATGCCGAAAATTCACTTAAGAATGTTGATCTTTCAGGCGTTGTTGTAAGCCAGGAGGGTGATATGGCCACTATCAACGATAGTTTTGCCAGAATGAGCAAAGCCATAATGCTTGGTGTCATCATCCTTTTGTTCTCACTTATCGCAATATATAAATCAGTGAGGATGTCACTTATCATGATATTGGTATTGCCCATGTCGATGATAGGTGCTGCCTGGGGAATGTTGTTGTTCCACAAGCCGAGCTGTATGCCGAGCCTGCTTGGTATCATCCTGTTGTTCGGTATCATAATCAAAAATGCAGTGTTGCTGATAGATTTCTATCAGGAGTACAGGGCAGGAGGCGATTCTCCTTACCTCAGCGCCATGGAGAGTGTGCGTGTAAGGTTCAGGCCTGTGATGATGACCGCTTTCGGTACTATTGCAGGTATGATACCTATCGCTATGGAATCTGCTATCGGCCTTGAAAGGTTGAGCCCGCTTGCTGATGTGGCAATTGGCGGCCTGCTGATCGGAACACTTCTGACATTGATATACGTACCAATGTTTGCCTATTCGGTCGACAAAGATAAAAATAAAGAGACGGTTAAGGTTAGCAATGATTGAGTTTTGATCTATATCCCGTACCTGCTTTTGATAGCAGGTACGGGGTATATTTTTCAACAGCAATATCAAGTAAGTACTTGCTTAAAAAAAGAAAGATGAAAAATTATTTACTCATAGCAGTTTTGTTGATATCCTTTAATGCAAAAGGATACGGGCAGAACAAGGACGACACGAACGGTAAGATCATCGTGAGCCGCCTGATGGATTCACTTTGGATACACCCGTCAAGCTTCATAAATCATGACGACCCCAACTGGATACGACTGAACCAGCACTTAGAGAATGTGAATATCCTGCAACTGAATGATCTTATCCACTCCATATATTTCGGCAAAAGCTCTTTCCTCCTGAACAAATCACATGCCGACCAGGGATTTATTGGTACATTGAACCATTCGGCCGACAGCAAGAAGTTAGATGAATTTCATAAAAAGATAAGGAAAGGGTTCAGGGATGATAATCTCCATCCGGACAATAAAGTTGTAATGGTTGAAGGGGATTCCTGGTTCGAATATCCCGTATTCCTGAAAGACATTACCGACCATCTTGAGAAGGAGCCCAATCTTGCACTTTATACCATGGCAGAGGGCAGTGACTGGATATCAAACATGATATCCAACTTTCAGTACGAATATGTTTACAAAAAGATAAAACCCGATGTTTTCCTGATCAGCGGAGGAGGAAACGATTTTGTGGGCGATTACCGTCTTTCGGCTTTCATCCGCCGCCGCCCGATACACAACAACGACTCTTTGCTTAAGAATTACCGCAATTATGTTATCCTCCGGCTTTCGAAAAAGAATGTGTCGATATGCGGCGCCAACTACTGCAAAATCAATAAGTACGATTACAACGACTCTGTCCCTTTGTACGAAGGAAAGGTTGACACAGCCCTGGTAAACCAGATCGTTACGGGAAGGAAATATCTGAACAAGAATTTTTTCCGCTTCATGGCCACCATGAAACTGGAGTATAAAATGCTTTTTGAATCACTGAAAAAGTTGGATCCCGAACTTTTCCGCTCGATAAAGATAGTGACACAGGGATACGATTATGCCATACCGAGCTTTCACCGCAGGTTTGGTTTCAGGATGCTGATGGACAACGGGGAGTGGCTGAAGGAGCCCTTGATGACATGTGGCATTATCGATCCTTACACTCAGCAGGCCGTGGTAAAAACAATAATTTTTGAGATTAACGAGATGCTCATAGAGCTGGGCAGGGAGTACGATAACATATATCATGTCGATTCGCGGGGCATTGTGGCATACTATGCAAAGGTACATCATAAAAAAACCGAAAAATACTGGTATGATGAGCTGCACCCCCGCTCAAAGGTCTTTAAAGTAATTTCCGATACCTATGTCGATGTCATTAACGGCAATTTGCCTCCGGGGCAAAAGGTTGTCAGTGTTGTCGAACATTACAAAGAGGGTACCAATCATTAAAAAAGCGCCCGCCCGGTATATTCCTTCTATTAAACAAGAATGCTGCCAATTTTTTTGCGAGCCGGGCAGGCGCTTTTTACCATAAAATATTGGGGGCGCGACTTTTAAGTCGCACTCCCAATAAATTTACTTTTTTTATTTGGAATTAAAATCAATCATCGTATATTTACGATGAACTATTAATCGGCATGATATGGTAAAAAAGAAGAAACAAACGGAAGAGGAACTTCTCCAACTGGCACGTTTTGCAAAAGCCCTTGGGCATCCCACGCGGATAGCCATTTTGAATTATCTCGATAAGCAGTCCTGTTGTTTTACCGGTGACCTGGTGGAAATACTTCCCGTAGCGCAATCAACAGTCTCGCAGCACCTGAAAGAGTTGAAGGATGCAGGACTGATACAGGGGGAGGTCAACCCGCCTAAGGTCAGGTATTGCATAAATCAGGAAAACTGGCTGAAAGCCAAAGAGCTTTTCAATGATTTCTTTGAAATTGATTTTGTTGACAGCTCCTGTTCAGTCTAAATTTTTTTAATATAAACTATCGTTTTTTTACGATAAATCATAAATGAAAGAAATGAAAGTACTGGCAATTTACGGTAGTCCGAGGAGAGAAGGGAACACAGCTCAGATGCTGGATGCAGCCCTGTCGGAATTTCCTGCCGGGGCAGAGATAAAAAAGGCCTTTATCGGCGAACTGGAGTTCACGGGTTGTTGTGCCACTCGCGACTGCAAGACCACAGGTTACTGCGTTGTTCAGGACGACCTGCAACAGGTGATGAAGGACATGGTTTGGGCAGATGTCATCATTTTCGGCTCGCCCTCCGAGTTTTCCGATGTGAGCTCGCAGATAAAAATGCTGATGGAGCGTACCTGGTGGATGAAAGGCAATCTGAAGAACAAGATAGGCGGTTATGTTATAACCGGGCGCAGGTATATCGAAAGCACCATCAACACCCTGCATGCATTTATGCTGCGGCACAGGATGATACTCGGCGGCAGTGGCGCCCTGGGATACACCTTTACCGAGATGGGCGGGCTGGAGAACGACCCTCTTGCTATCAGGGATGCTCATTCCACGGGAAAACGCCTGGTGGAGTTGTATCAATTGATTTATGGGAAATAAAGTTAGTTGTTCAACGGAAAAATAATGTCGTGCCTACGGCATTTTTGATTGAATACATTGTTTCTACCATAATGCCATCCCTACGGGATTTTGCAGGTGTAGTGAAATTATGGTAAAAGAACACAAACCCGGAATTCAGGCCTCATTGACATAATGGATACAAGATATGGACAACACCCCATGAATTTGTGATATGTAACAGTCTCGTAGGTACGAAAATATGGTATTAAGAACACAAACCCGGAATGTAAGACAAATGGCATAAGGAATACAAGATATGGATAATAACATATGAATTGGTGTTATGTACCAGTCCTGTAATCACGAAAATATGGTAAAAAATATAAACCCGGAATGTGAGACCAATGGCATAAAGGATACAAGATAAGGACAACAGAATATGGCTTGGTAATATGTAACAGTCTAGTAGGTACAAAAATATGGTATAAATAACACAGGTAATGGTAACAGATAGCAGTTCCGTTGGAACGAAATTATGGTAACAAAAATAAAAGCAGGTATTGTAAGCCCCGGCGGGGCGACATTACAGTAATTGGAATGTTGAGGTATATACAACATTGATAACGGATCTAAAAACATTGAAATTATGGAAAATGCACTGAAAAAAATGGGATTGAGTTTTACCGGCAGAGGTAAACATGTTATCAGCTTCGAGAACTTCCTGGACGAAAAGGATGCTGTTTTCCTTGATGTCCGCTCTAAAGAGGAGTGTGGTACCATGAGGTTCAACTTCGGCCTGTTCGGGATAAAAGTGGTAGAGATACCCATTGAGCAACTGCCCGACAGGATTGACGAACTGCCCAAAGACAAACTGATAGGGACATTCTGCTCATCAAAGACCAGGGCTGCCTGGGCGTACATCTATCTTATCGAAAAAGGTTTTGAGAATGTAAAATGGATATCGGCAGGGAATGAGGATGTGGGCGCCGTCCTGAAACCGGGCAGGATATTTAAACAACTTAAGGAACAATAATCATTACAATGGATATTATAATTTTTGCAATTTCATTTGTTGCTGCATTTGTTTTTGCACTGGGAGGGGTTGGGGCCGCTATAATACTGGTACCTATAATGTCAACATTAGGGATCCCTATGAATATGGCCAAACCGGTAGGTTTGTTTTACAACACTATAAGTTTGACCGGGGCCAGTATAAACAATATAAAAAATAAGAGATTAGATTTTAACGTTGGTATTCCTATAATAATATCATCATTATTATTTGCAATATTGGGAGCGTATATTTCAAAGTTCTTTTCCACAAAATTTATAATCATATTATTTATACTGTTCTTACTTTATGCAAGTTACATGTTCCTGTTTCATAAAAAGAAACAAACAGGAACTTACAGGGAAGATGTTCCTGTTATTAAACTATCCTTAATTGGCTCATTTGCAGGGTTATTATCGGGCATGTTAGGCATTGGCGGAGGAAATATTATATCACCTCTAATGCTTATGATAGGTTACAATCCAAAAAAAATAGCAGCAATAACTGCTTTTGTTGTTCCCTTTTCTTCATTTACGGCATTTTTAACCTATTGGGCAATGGGCAGTGTAAATTGGAGGATATTAGCTATTGCTTCAGTTGCGGGAATTATTGGCGCAACACTCGGAACTATTTTTATGCAAAAAAAGTTAAATGCAGGAAGTGTAAAAAAGATATTGGCAATAATATTATTGCTTATGGCTGTAAAACTAATCTTTAAAGTATTATAAGAAAATGAGATACGTTCTTTTGTCGGTGATGATGCTTATCAGTTCGAATGTTTTTCCACATAACAATGAGGGTGACAAAAAAACTGACTGGAACAGTTACACGCAATTGCGTTTTGCGACCAATTTTGATGATTACAACAACTTTGCCCTGCGCCGTTTGAAATTCTGGATAAAATCGGGCCCCGGCTTTTCACAACATTGGTCCTTCAAGGCACAGGCACTCTTTTCATCCTATTCGAAAGAAAAGTTTTTTTTACAGGATGTGTTAGGACAGTATAATTTCGGGAGTTCAAGCATCCGTTTCGGGCAGTTTATTCCGCAATACAGCCTGCAGCGGTTCCAGCCCGATTATCTTATTTCGGCAACTGAAAGGGCAAGGGCCGTAAACCTGCTGATACCTGACGGTACACTTGGGGTAAGGGACCTGGGTGTTCAGTACAACCTGAAAACCGATTCCGGCAGACTGAATTTTAATGTCGGGCTGTTTAACGGATACGGCATAAAAGATTACAGGTTCGACAACTCCGGCATCATGGCAACGCAGAACCTCTCTTACCGTATTACTTTCCGTAAATCATTTTTGCGGCTTGGTTACTCGGTGATGTACCGTAAGGGAGAAGACCTTTTCCTGCCGGGTATAGTGCCCGACACAATGCGTTACACGGGAAATGAATTTGGTTTTGACGTTAACGCTTTGTTCAAAAGCAAAGTTTTTAAGATACAGGCCGAATACCTACAGGCAAACCTTGAGACGGCTTCTGCCAATGGTTACTACGCCCTTGCCGAGGTGATGATAAACCCGAAGAACAGAGCCTACGTGATGTACGACAACTATACTTACGGTTACCATACGGCGGCAAACAGCCCGTGGTATTTTGCCGGGATAAACCATTTTTTCAAAAGTTACGACATCATGCTTACCCTTGAAACAGGATTTCAGGATAGGGCAGGGGAACTGACCAACAGAACGGTCGTGGAGTTCCAGATGTTCTTTAAATAAATTGTATACCGCAGAGGCGCGGAGACGCAAGGGCGCAAAGGAAATTTTATATCGCAGAGATGCGGGGGCTCAAAGGAGAAATAAAAATTGCGCCTTACCGCCTTAGCAGTGCAAAAAAATAGACAAAATGAAGAACCTGATTAAGATATTGTCCCCGGGACCGGGGTGTTGGAAAACAAGAAAAATGATCGGTTCCCTGAAACAGTTTTTTGAGGATAAGGGTATTGATGCTGAATTTATAATCATCAGCGATTCAGAGGAACACGTAAAGTATGATACCTGGATACTGCCTACAATACTGATTAACGGAAATATCGTGGCAAGGGGCTACAGGCCTCCAAATGAAAGAATACTTAAACACTTAATGTAAAAAATACTGACAATGCTTCAATACGAGATTACTGCTTCATCCGTTAAGGGAGGTAAAGCAACAGCGAATGCCAACATGTCCGAAGTGGAATTTGATGCAAGTGCCGGCAGGGACGATGTACTGCCCAATCCTGCCGAACTGCTGCTAACTGCTCTGGCCGCCTGTATCCTGAAAAATGTGGAACGCTATTCGGAGATATTGCATTATCCGTACAGATCGGCACGCATTACGGTAAAAGGTACAAGAAGCGACAGTCCGCCTGCAATGGAGCGCATCGAATACATTCTGGAGATAGATACCGGAGTGGATGAACGAAAATTAAAAAACTGGCACAAGAACATTCTGAAATTCGGGACTATTAGCAACACCATTGCCAGGGCCTGCGAATTGAAAGGTGATATTAAATATTTATTGATTTAAATTTTATTAAATGGAAAAATTTGAAATTCCCGACCGGGCTTCCCGATTTAAAATTGCCCATAGCCCGGTTAAGGGGGATGTTGTTGTTGAGATTGGCGGTGCGGATTTTTATGTTTCAAATGAAGCAGATAAATTGCTTGGAGGGATTTCAATTGATTATCTTAACGGAAAATTCAGAACTGTAAAAACGGAAAATTAATTTACATACTTAAGTACAGAAAGAATGAAAGATAAGTGGGACAGTAAAAAGTACAAATCAATATCCGGACTGCAGGGAAATATCAGTAATGAGCTTATATCTCAGCTGACTTTTAAAGGAAATTATCATGTCCTTGATGCCGGATGCGGAACAGGTGACCTTACGTTCAAAGTGGCAGGGATAGTAAAAGAAGGATTTGTCTTAGGGATTGACAGCTCCCCTTCCATGATAGAAAAATGCAATGAAAGCCTGCAGTCGAAAAATCTTTCAAATGTTCGTTTCATCACAAAAGACATTAATGAGCTGGATTTTTCAGGCGAATTTGACATAGTGTATTCAAACTCTGTCTTTCATTGGGTGAAAGACCCGGTGCAAGCCCTGGATCTGTTGTATGAAAGTTTGAAGCTATCCGGCAGTATGGGAATTCAGTTCCCTTTGTTAAACTCTTTGCATCCCATGATTATAGTTTTCAATAAAGCAGTGAAAAAGCTGAAACTGGAAGATGAATACCGGAGCTGGAAATTCCCATGGTATGTGCCGGCATCAGACGATTTTAAGGCACTAATGGAGAAGAAAGAGTTTGAAGAGGTCAAAGTGTATAAAAAGTCATTGGATTTTAATTACGGCAAAAGCATTAACCTTTATAAATCGTTCGATTCGGCAGGCCTCGGTGTGTTTGCTTCCGTTTTATCAAAAGAAAAAGCGGAGGCTTTCAGAGCAGAAATAAAAAAAGAAATTGAGACTCTTAAAAATTCAGATAATTCAACTGTGAGTTTCGAAAGGTTGTTTGCACTTGGTTTCAGGAAACTGACAAACAGATGAAAAAAATGTAAGATGCTTTACGTAATAATTTTAACTATTGTACTAACGATTGTCTCTTTCATCTTCGACAAAGATAAAACCCTGAAAGGCATAAAAACGGGCATGAAGCAGTTTGTAAATATTCTGCCAACTCTTTTGTCGGTCATCATACTGATAAGTATTGTCCTGTATTTTATTTCCGATAAGGTCTTGATGGAGTACCTGGGGGCAGGTGCCGGACTGGGAGCATATTTTTCGGCAGCTATCCTTGGTGCAGTGGCCATTCTGCCGGGATTTATCGCTTACCCGCTTTCGGGCATCCTTGTGCAATCGGGTGTAAGCCTTGCTGTAATCGCCGTCTTTATCACAACACTTAAGATGGTAGGTTTTATGACCATACCCATTGAACAAAAGTATTTTGGGCTTAAAGTTACCCTTATGCGCAATGCGCTCAGTTTCGTGGGGGCTTTAATAGTTGGAATTGCTATGGCATTGATCTTAAATTATTTTTAATGAAAGGGTATCTTAAAAAAAACAGGTTCGATATTTCGGTGATAATTGCTTTTGGCATTTTTGCCGCATACTCCCTGTTCTTTCATTTCAGGCCGGGGATCGATATACTGCAAAAAAACTTTTGGGCCTTTCTTAAAGAGATGCTCTTTGCCCTGCCCGTGATGTTCATTTTGATAGGGCTGTTCGATGTGTGGGTATCGAAAGAGAAGGTACAAAAGCACATTGGCGATTCTTCAGGCGTAAAGGGTGTTTTACTGGTCATGCTCCTTGCCTTTGTCCAGGTAGGCCCGCTCTATGCGGCTTTTCCAGTGGCTTACATTTTACAAAAGAAAGGTACCTCTTCGGTAAATATCTTCATCTATCTGAGCTCTTTCACAATGGCAAAAGTGCCGATGCTGACTTTCGAGATCGGTTTTCTCGGGTTGAAATTCTCGGTTCTGAGACTGATCCTCTCCGTACCTGTTTTTGTTCTCATCGGGATGATCACGGGACGGTATTTTGACAAGCACAAAGGGACGATAAATGAGGATTGAGCAGGGCAAGACCAGAGATATATTGGAAGCACGACCCTCAATACATTAGCAATAGCAGGTATGCGAATAACGAGATTTTCCCCCACTTATTGGTGAATAAAAACACTTAACTGGTTACAACCTGGATCTATGCAAAAAAGTGTTTAAGTTTTTATACTTTAGGGATGCGATATTCCAAATATATTTATTAGATTTGCGCGACAAAATTTAACAAACCTTTAGGAAACTCATGAAAAAAAGATTTTGGAACTCAGGCCTTATCATGGCTTTTTTATTTAATTCATTTCTGCTATTTTCACAAAACTACACATACCGGGGAAAAGTAACTGATGTGAAAACAGGGGAGGCCTTAATAGGTGTGAACCTCACTGTTAAGGACAATGTGCACGGTACTGTGACCAAATATGACGGAACATTTGAATACACTTGTCCTTTTGCTCCACCTGTGGTATTTCATGTATCGTTTGTGGGGTATGAAAAACAGGATATCACAGTAAACAGTACAGATGAATTTATCGATATAAAACTTAAGGAACTGAATGTCCTTGGGCAGGAAGTCGTAGTTTCAGCCAGTCGTATTCAGGAAAATATACGCGAGGCGCCTGTCAGTATTGAGAAAATGAACCTGAAAGATATACAGCAAATTTCAGCTGCAACCTTTTATGATGGTTTGTACGAGCTTAAAGGAGTTGATATGAATGTACACGGCCTGTTGTTCAGGACTCCCAATACACGCGGTTTCAACGATTACACTAATTACCGTATGAACCAGATAGTAGATGGGGTAGAGAACATAAGCCCGGGAATGAGTTTTGCTCCGGGCAATATAGGTGGCCTTCCACAAATTGATGTAGAAAGCGTTGAGATGATAGTGGGTGCATCCTCGGCTTTGTACGGTCCGGGGGGCATGAACGGTACGCTTATAATGAAGAGTAAGGACCCTTTTAAATACCAGGGGTTAAGCATCACCGCACAAACCGGACTGATGCATATTGGGTCCAGTGTGCTGGATGCACCGAAACCAATGGGAAATGTAAGCATGAGGTTTGCCAAGGCTTTTTCTAATCGTATGGCAATAAAACTTACTGGTTCATATATGAGGGCAGACGACTGGTTTGCTAATGATTTGAGGGATAAAACGAATCTTGATGACCCTTCTCTTAACAGACAAACGAATCCGGGATACGATGGTGTTAATGTTTACGGTGACGAAACGCTTGTATCCATGAATCTTTTGGATGTAGAGGATAAAATATTAGGAGGTATAACTGATTTTCAGGCCCAAAATTTGGGTATAGAGCCGGGAACACCAGAATATGAAGAATTGCAAGAAAATATCTATAATAAATATAGTTCATATTTCCCGGATCAGTTAATAACACGTACAGGCTGGAAAGAGCATGATCTCGCCGATAACACAACGGAGAATTTTAAGGTAGGGGCAGCGTTCCACTATTTTATTACTGAAAAGACTGAATTTATTGCAAAGGGAACTTTTGTAGGCGGCTCAAATATATATACAGCTGTCAACAGGTTTGCCATGAAAGATTTCAGGCGGTATGCTGCCAAACTTGAAATAAATAACCCAAATTATTTTGTAAGGCTATGGGGAAATGGCGGCTCTTCAGGGAGTTCCTATGATATTGGTGCTACAGCTTTGTACATGAACGAATCCTGGAAACCTTCGATAAATTGGTTTACAGACTATCTTACTACTTATACTATATCAATGCTTGGAGGCTTGGATATGCATGAGGCACATTTGGCAGCGCGGGGGTCAGCAGACAGAAACAGGCCTTTGGCGGGCACCGAGGAGTTCAAGCACCTGGAAGACAGCATTACCTCAAGAATGATAAACGAGGGGGGAAGTCAGGTCTATGACAGAAGTAAAATCTCGCAGGCCGAGGGGATGTATAATTTCAGGGAATTGATCCACTTCATGGACCTTCAGGTCGGGGCATCGTACAGGATATTGACCGTTAACAGTAACGGAACTATTTTTATTGACGAACCGGGCAACCCTATGAATATTTATCAGTTTGGGGGATATGTCCAGGCCATAAAGGATTTTGCCAACGACCACCTGAGGGCTACCGGTGCATTCAGGTATGATAAAAATGAGAATTTTAAGTCACAGTACACACCGCGAATATCCCTGATATATTTTGTGGATAAAGAGAAGAACCACAGTATTCGGGGAACTTTCCAAACGGCATATCGTTTCCCTGCACTAAGTGACCAGATGATAGATATGCAGGCAGGAGATTTTCGTTTGATCGGGGGACTTGATATAGTGAGGGATAAGTACGGCATTAATACAGGGTATCTTTTCCCTGTTTCTGGCCGTAATCCTGTTAAAGATTCAGTGATATTCAGTAACGGCCCGATGTACCTTCCTCCGTTGGGGCCGGAAAAGGTTGCCTCTGTGGAGGTAGGATATAAAGGCCTTCTGTTGAGAAAGAAGTTATACTTCGACAGTTATGTTTATTATAACAAGTACAAAGGTTTTGAAGCAACGCAGCTCCTTGCGCGATATGATACGCCGGATCCCGATCCCAATGATCCGCATGAGCTGTATTCCACGTATTTCACTACCGATGCTCCCGTGTCATCGATGGGGTGGGCTTTTAGTGTTAATTATCTTTTCCGAAACGGGATACTGGTAAAAGGCAATGTTGCCTACAACAAACTGCTGCAGGGAATTGATCAACCGGGCGTAGAATCAAATTACAATACTCCCGATTACAGGACCAATATCTTGGTAGGGCACAACAGGATAATAAAGAACCTTGGGTTCAATGTTAATTTCCACTGGCAGAACTCATTCCTGTGGGAGGGCAGTTTCGGGACCGGGGAGATACCGGCGTATGCAACAGTAGATGCACACCTGGCTTATAAGATCCCTAAGGTCAAAACTACCATTAAGGTTGGCGGGTCAAACCTTACCAATCATTATTATACCACAAGTTTTGGAAGTGCCCAGGTCGGAGGACTATATTACATCACACTGGTTTACGATGATGCACTGGGATATATTGAAAGAAAAAGAAAATAAGAGTAGTACTCAAGGTACATAAATAAAAGCTGAGAACTAACAGATTTGTGGTTTTTATTAATTCACAGGGATGAGGCGGGACTTCTATTTTGTCCCTGACCTGTAAATAAGTATCAGATACTGTTGATGCTAAGTCATACTTTTCTTCTACAGTTGGAACGCACCTTCAGAAAAACCGATCCTCATAATCAGCGAGTTACGTCTGAAATCTTCCGAAATTTCTGAAAATGTAGTGCCACAGAATATTTCAGAAACTATTGCATAA
>JALVJU010000105.1 GCA_027034005.1 Marinilabiliaceae bacterium | reverse complement strand
GCAGACTTTCAAAATCAATGAAACTAATTGCAAACGTATTGAGAGACACAAAATCAGAGTTGTTTATTACTGTTTTTGTAGCTTTTATACTACTTGTATTATCTTCTACATTAATGTATTATTTTGAAAATGATGCTCAACCTGATAAATTTGATAATATTGGAGATGCATTATGGTGGGCTGTAGCAACATTAACAACTGTTGGATATGGAGATGTTTATCCCATAACCGGAATTGGAAAATTATTAAGTGCAATAATTGCATTGATAGGTATTGGTTTTGTAGCTCTTCCAACAGGTATATTAAGTTCTGCATTTATTGAAAGAATTCAAAAAGAAAAAGGAAAAAGAAAGGAAGTGGGTATTGTTAAATGTCCGAAGTGTGGTTTTGAAATTATAAGTAAAGAAAAAAAAGAATAAAAGTGCTGAAGTAAAAAAATATAGTGCATTTGGCTTATGGTAAAAAAAAATGAATATGATAGCGATAAATAAACGTTGTTCAAAAAAGGAGTTTTGAGCGATGAAATGCCAAATGCTCCATATTTAAAACTGATATAGGTTACTAAGTGAGATGTTCAAAGAAGTCGAAAACATACTTGTTTTTGATGTTTTTATGAGATATGCTTTTCTGTTAGTTAGATTGCCATATAGCATGAAACTGTTGGGCAAGAGACACTTTCTGATAAATTAAATATAAGCAATGAATTTAAAAAGAGTCTTTTTCATTTTTCTCATATTCCTGAACTTTCAGGCGGTTACCGGACAACTGAGCTTTGGCGGTAAACCTGTGGATTTTAATGAGACGGTTTATCCGGAGGTGCTTCCTCCTGTTCCCTTGGGAAAAAAAGCAGCTTTTCTGAAAGAGGATAAAAGGGTTTTGCCCCTTAAGTTCGCCTACTCTTTCGATGTGGATTATTCCTGTAAGAAAAATGGCGAGTGGTTTAACTTTCTTGACGGGGGACGGTTGTGGAGGATGAAGATAAGATCGGAAGGGGCATTGAGCCTTAATATCATATTTAAGAAATTCATGTTGCCCGAGGGTGGTAAACTTTTTATCTATTCTCCTGATAAGAGTACTGTCCTTGGCGCATTTACTTACAAGAACAATAAACCGTCAGGTATATTTGCTGTGGCTCCCGTTCCGGGTGATGAGATAGTTGTTGAGTACAGTGACGACGGCAGTGTTGCAGAAGAACCACAACTGGTGATAGGATCGGTAAACCATGATTTCCTTGGGGTTTACGGTATCATGGATGATAACCTGAAAACAGGATGGTTTGGCGACTCGGGCGACTGTAACGTTAATGTGAACTGCAGTGATGATAAGCCTGATTCTGTCTCAAGAGCTGTTTGCAAGATTATTGTTGACGGTAATATGCTTTGTTCGGGAACGCTGATAAACAACACCAGGAAAGACGGAACACCCTACTTCCTGACGGCAGCCCATTGCCTTACAAAAGCCAATTCCGATAAGTCGATAGTTTTTTATTTTAACTATGAAACGCCGGCATGTATCCCCTTTGTCGAAGGAACAAAAGACCAGACCCTTTCCGGCTCAACGCTGAAAGCTCAGGTAGATACACTTGATTTTGCACTTGTTAAGATAGACAACATGCCACCGGCTGAATTTATGCCTTACTGGTCGGGATGGGACCTTTCCGCTTCACCATCGCCCCCATTTGTGGCTATCCATCACCCGCAGGGAGATGTGAAAAAGATATCTGTTGATACAGACCCCATCACCGCCGTTACTTTTGATGCGGAGTCGGTGAACGGTGACAAGTTTGTGAAGGATGCACACTGGAAGGTCGCAACATGGGAATCGGGCACTACAGAGGGCGGTTCATCCGGTGCGGGCCTATTTGATTCAGATGCCTTACTTGTGGGAACTCTTTCTGGCGGTGAGGCATATTGTGGGAATTCGGTGAATGATTATTTTGCCCGTTTGAACAAGATGTGGGATTACCTTGACGGAGATACTGTACAGGTTGCAGCCTGGCTCGACCCTGACAACTCGGGAGTGTCACAACTTGCCGGGATGGATTATTACGGAGGCAAGATAAAGAGATTGACCCACCTGACCGATGCCGATACTGTAGTCCTTGACACGACAAGGATAACAGGATACTGGACAGGCCATAACAGTATGGGGATAACGCAGTATGCCGAATTTTACTCCGGGTTCGATTCGTTAGATATAGATGCGGTGTACATTATTTTTGGAGAAAGGGTTTACGGTGATGACTCGGTTAAAGTTCGGATCTGGGATGGCGATTCATCCGGGCCGGGGCAGGTTGTTGCAGAGAAGACCGTTCCTGTCGCATCTCTCTCGAAAAACAGAGAACATATCGTCACTTTCAGTTCACCTGTTACGGTAAAGAATTCTTTTTATGCCGGCATAGCCATTGATTACAGTTCACAAAACGTTGATACAGTTGCTCTGTACAATATCATAAAAAGCAGTAATACTGTTGAGACAGGTTACCTTTATGATGGTTCTGCATGGAAGAGACTGTCACAGGTACACCCTGACGGCATGAAAGGTAATTTTTGGGTCGATGCACTTGTGTCGTACGAGATAGGTACAGGTGTAGGGGATGGCATCTCACGTGAGAACTCTGTGTCCGTTTATCCTAACCCTGTTGTAAACGGGAGGTTTTATTACAAAACGAACAATACCGGTTTAAAATACATCGAGGTTTTTACCATAAATGGCAAACTGGTCTTGCTGAAAAATGCTTCACCGGGAGATACCCATGTTGATATTCCAGGACTCTCTTCCGGCATATATCTTGCAAGATTTGTATTTGGCAACATGACAGTAACCCAAAAACTGTTAGTAAGATAAGCCTTTAGTCGGAGACCTTTATGTTGTCGAGGCAAAAATAGAGGGGAGTGTTGTAACCGTCCTCGTTTGTGTCGGTAGAGGTCAGTACGAATTCAACAGAGTTTACTTTTCCCAGGTCATGCAGGTCAACTTTTGACCATGTGGAGATGATCTTATAGTCATCATCCTGCCTGTAATCGGCAAGATAGAACTCGACTTCTCCCGTGGGATTGTCATTCTTGTCATATCCTTTTATTGTCAGCTTATACCAGTCGCCGTAATCGAAAGCTTTGGCATTGGTATCACCACGCCTGATCGTTAAAGCGGTGTATGTAGTGTTGTTTACGGAAACAGATTTCAGGTGGTGGTCGTTTCCGTCGGTAAAATACATCCTGTTCGGGTTTCCTTTTTCATCTGAAAGAAAAACACTGAATTTTTTTGAGTCCCCAGCGCCGGAAGAGGCATATACACTGAATTGGTTTTCTATCGACTGTGTAGTGGTGTTGGTTTCGAGACTGATGGCAAAACCGCTCCAGTAGTTCTCCGTTGAAATGTTTTTCACAGGTAGGTTCAACCCTTTTGTGCTGAAATAGCCTGTTTCGCTTTTGTTTGTGTGCGTTGTGTATTTGTCGAGTGGAAACTCCTCAAAATCCACAAGTATGATTGTCTGCACTGGAATAACTATTGAATCGGAGCCATGCTCAGAGTACACGAAAAACTCGAATGTGTCTGTTTTAAGGACATTTGAGGTGTACACCAGGTCTTTTTCATTGTGGTCAATTACTTCACCGTTCATCTTCCACAGGTAATGCGTATCGTAATCATAAGTTATCTTTGGAGATATCAGCAGTGCGCTGTCCGGTTCTATCTCATATCCGCCTTCAGGCATCTGAATATAGATCTCCGGAGGAGGCATCTCTTTCTCTGCATTGTTGCAGGCGTGAAAGGCTGCAAGTGCCGATAGTAATATGATCAAGTGATAACGCATGTGATGTGTGGTTATTTTCCTTCTTTTTTAAGTTCAAAATCTATGAAACCTGGTAGTTGTTCTACTCCGATACGTTTGCCTACGATCTTTTTGTCCTTGTCGAGTACGTAAATCGTTGGTGTGCTGTACACATCGTAGAGGTTACGGAAATTGGAACGGTAATACGGGTCGTAAACATTTATCCACTCATAAAGATCGTGCTCCTCTATGAACTTCTCCCATGGCTCTTTATCAACCTGGGTGTAAACGGCAAATATTTTTACTCCCTTGTCCCGGTATTTGTCCCATACTTCTTCTTTCAGTTTTGGAACCTCTTTCTTACAGTGACCGCAGTTTGGTTCCCAGAAAATAAGGATAGTTATGGGGGCATCAACCTCGCTCAATCTGTAGTATTGTCCGTCAACCGATTCCATCAAAAGGTCAGGGGCATTGTTTCCTATCAGATTGGGCTTTATTTTCGTTATCCTCTCCTGAAGCTTGCCGAGGAAAGTGGAGTCTGCCCAGTCGGCCTGTCCCGAAAGGTAATATTTTTCGCCGAGTGCAACAACCATTTTGTCCATGCCCATTATCTTGCTTTCGTTGGCCATGTTGAACAGGTACTGTATCAGGTATCTGCGGAATTTGGGGTCATTGGTTTTTGCGATCACCATGTTTGCTTCTTTGATGAGCGTATCAGGCTGCTGTAAGAGTACTTTGGTGAAGTACCTTTCCAGCTTGCTTGTGAAAACAGGTGTTCTCAACAGGCGTTCATCGTTGAAGTCCACATTGTCCCAGTAATGTTTCTTGTAGAACTCGTATTTTTTCGCCTGTATCACCGAATCCTTGTTGGCAACATTGTCGGGGGCAGTGAAATCAGGTATTTCAACATCTTTTGTCATTAAAAGGAAGTTGGCGAGAAGAGTGCCTTTGTTTTTTTCAATGGTCTTTTCCATGTGGTTGTCAACATCCTTTTTTATGGCTTTCAGTTTGTCGATTATTTTGTTGTATTCAGGTGAGTCTTTTTTAAGGCCTTTTAGTTGTTCCTGCAGTTTTCCTGCCTCTTTCTGCTTTTCGTTCAGGTATTTCTGATACTTCAGAAAATCCTCGGCCTCCTGGTTACCGGTTATTTTTTGTGACCTGACAAGGTCGCCTTTTGTTGCAGTTACCGAAAACTGCAGGTCGTCAGCGATAAGGATATCGAAATATGACTTGTCGGGAAGGTAAATGACATATATCCCACCGTCCAGAGGCTCTTTGCCTTCGAGAACGCCCTGTCCGTTGCTGTCAACAATGGCAGTGTCTTTTACGAACATCTGTTTGTTGAAGTAGTATCCCAGCAGCAGTGTCGTGTCTTTTACTCCATTTATTTTTGTTTCTATTTTATAGCCCTGCGAAAAAGCCAGAAAAGGGGCCAGTAGCGATACTGCGATAAATAATACCTTCAGTTTCTTCATTTTTTGTATATTTTGTTTTATACCGCTTTTGTTTTTTTCTCTAACCATTTGTTCTCTTCTTCACTTAAAAACGGCTTAAGTGTTTCAAATACCTTTTTGTGGTATCTGTTAAGCCACTCTTTTTCATCATCTGTAAGTAGCTCTGTGTTGATGGCATCTATGTCAATCGGGCACATAGTTATGGTCTCAAAAGCATAAAATGTGCCAAACTCAGTCTGTTTATACGGAATTGTGAGGACAAGGTTTTCTGTTCTGATGCCGTGGCGTCCTTCTTTGTAAATGCCAGGTTCGTTTGAGGTTATCATCCCCTCTTCCATGGAAATGCCGTTATCCTGAGGACGAATACTCTGCGGGCCTTCGTGAACGTTCAGGAAGTGGCCGACGCCGTGGCCGGTACCGTGTCCGTAGTTGATGCCTTCCTGCCACATTGCTCCCCGTGCCAGTATGTCAAGTTGTGAGCCGTGTGTACCCTGGGGGAAAACAGCCCTGTCAAGGGCAATGTGGCCTTTCAGCACAAGTGTGAAGTCTTTTTTTTCTTCATCCGTCAGGGGCCC
>JALVJU010000104.1 GCA_027034005.1 Marinilabiliaceae bacterium | reverse complement strand
AAATATCCTGCCAGATTGTAGTTTTAAATCAATAACTCCCTTTTGACCAAGGGAGTTGTTGATTTGAAGTTTTATCAGGTACCACTACGGATTTTTTACTTCTTGAAAAGAAACCTGACATAAAGGGTTTACTTCCATAAAAGTTCGAATACTGAATACTGAATGCTGAATTCAGAAGTTTACGTGAATGCCTGCAAACACAAAAGCTAAGGCAGCTATTTCTCAAACAGCATTCGCTATCCACGAAAAAAGTATAGCAAAAAGCAATGCAGGCAGCATATTCATTATTTTTATATGCTTTAGTTCGAGTATGTTCACTCCAAGCCCGATCAGAAGAATACCTCCCACAGCGGTCAGGTCGTTTATCATCACCTCAGGGAAGAACTCACCCAGCCACCATGCAAAAAGTGTGATGCCGCCCTGAAAAATAAAAAGCGGAATGACCGAAAAAATAACACCAATACCAAATGCCGAGGCAAGGGCAATGGACGAGAAACCGTCCATCAAGGATTTTGTAAGTAGTATCTCCGAACCGTTGCCTACACCTTCGTCAATGGCCCCGAGTATGGTCATCGATCCCATGCAGAACAGAAGAAAGGCAGTAAGCATTCCCTCAGTAAATTTTGGATTCCCAAGCTTCAGCACTTTTTTCAACCTGTCCGACAATCCTTCAACTTTTGTTTCCAGCGACATCATCTCCCCTACTATCGTACCGAGTATCAAACTGAAAACCATCACCAGGAAATTATGTCCTTTAAGCGCCATGTAAAAACCAAGGAACATGGTAAAAAGCCCCATAGCATTAAAAACACTTGTGGTTATCTTTTTCGGTAGCCGCGAGCCAACAAGCAACCCGATACTGCTCCCGATCAGAACGGCAAAAACATTAACTATGGTCCCGGTAAGTATCATAAGCATTAAAAAAGGTGAGACCTTATGATCTCACCCTTCAAAAATACGAATTTATATTTTATCAGATAGCTCCTACCAAGATATAGAAAGCAGCTCCTGAAAGATAACCTATCAAAGCAAGCCAACCTATCTTTTTAAGGTACCAGAAGAAAGGAATACCTTCAAGTCCCATGGCAGCCACACCGGCAGCAGAACCAATGATAAGGATACTGCCTCCAGTACCGGCACAGTAAGCAAGGAATTCCCAGAATGGTCCGTCAACCACAAAGTTGGCCGCATAACCGGTCGCACCGGCATGAGCGATCTCATACATTCCCATACCACCGGCAACCAAAGGTACGTTATCAACTATGGATGACAAGAAACCGATGATGATATCTATACCGTAAACATTCTTAACACTGCGGTCCAGCCACTGTGCCAGCAGGTCAAGGTGACCGGCAACCTGAAGGGCTCCTACTGCAAGCAGTATACCTAGGAAGAACATCACCGTGGCAACATCTACACGCTCAAGGATCCTTACAACACTCAGTTTACGATGATCAAGTTGTTCAGCCCTCCTTTTAAGTGTAACATCGGTATATACCCAAAGAACACCAAGCCCAAGCAACATTCCTAAGGCCGGAGGAAGGTGTGTTGTAGCTTTCAGTACCGGCACTGACACCAGGGCAGCCAAACCAAGTATAAGGATAATAACCCTGTATTTGAAAGGGATAAACTCTTCAGTCTCATCTTCATCCAACATGGGACGTGAAGTACTTCCTTTCATCATAAAAGAAAGAATTATCAACGGAACCAAAGTAGATATCAAACTCGGAATGAATAGTCCTTTTATCACACCTGCTGCGGTTATCTGGCCTCCGATCCAGAGCATGATGGTAGTAACGTCACCCATAGGGGAGAATGCACCTCCCGAGTTGGCAGCGATAACAACCATTCCGGAGAACAGCCAGCGATTATCCTCTTTTCTCAGCATTTTCTGAAGCAGGGTAACCATCACAATGGTAGTGGTAAGGTTATCAAGTACTGCAGAAATAAAGAACGAAAGAGCAGAGATTATCCAAAGAAGTTTTATGCGGTTGGTCGTTTTAATCCTGTTGGTAATGATCCTGAACCCCTGGTAACGGTCAACCACCTCAACAATGGTCATAGCACCGAGAAGGAAAAAGATGATAGAAGCAATATCGCCGAGATGCTCGGTAAAAGCACCCATTGTTATCACATCAAGGACCGAATTATGCCCCTCATGTGCACACTTTGTAAATTCGTTGATCTCGTTACTGTGCTGAAAACTAAAAATACTGTCGGAACCGATAACCAGTAACAGCCATAACAAACCTCCGGTAACAAGGGCCGTAGCCGCCTTGTCGATCTTGTTAAAGTGCTCGAATGCTATCAAAGCATACCCCATAATAAAGATTATGGGCATAATGTAGAAATAAATCATTGAAGTAAATTATTTAAATTAAAATGTATGTTTAGATTTAAAGCGCCAAAAGTAACCATTAACACCTGCCACCATCCTCCTGTTAGTGTTTTTTTGCATATTTTAAGCATTAATAAAACATCTTTTCGCTAATCGATCACGATTGTACACACCGCTTACGCATGACCGGCAAAAAGGTTTTATATTTTCGGGGATAATGAACAAAAAATTTAAATCACTTGCAGATACAAGTACAGACATTCATTCTTTCGCGGTTTCCAACCTGTCTTTAATGCTTTTTACATCTCTTCTCAGTTCCAGCAGACTGCGTGCCACATTCTGCATATCTGCAGCACTTTCGGGCACTTCACTGCTAATGTAATGCACAAAACGCCACACCTCTCGAATATCGGTTGCCTGCACGGCATACGGCTCAAAAAGAGGGTTCAGGGAATGAAGTATCAGTTCGCGGCTATCATCAAGACGGTTCTCAACAACCTTGAACACGACACCATCGTCAAGGGTCACGATGATACAGGCATCTCCGGTCTTCACCTGTGTCCAGTCCTGAAGATATTCGCCCGTCACCCAGGCACCGTCAGGCACGGGCAGCATGGAGTCGCCCGAGATCTGGAAAGTACGGTACTTTTTGTACTTCGATAGAAAAGGAAGCTGGAACACCGGCAGTTCGTTGATATACTCGGGATCGGCATATCCTGTAGTGTAACCCGCTTTTGCCTTCTCCGGCACCAACTCAATATTCTCATCGTTACCGGCATCTACGGTAGATACCAATACCCGCAGCCCCTTGCCCTTGATGAAAACATCGAACCCGCTCTCCAACTGCCTGAGATGACTCTCCGACAACGCCTGCAGATCGACCTTCACAAGGGTATCTATGGCCACATTGAAATACTCCGACAATGCCACAAGTGCCTCCATGTTGGGCTGTGCCACCTTGTTCTCATAACCGCTCAGTGTCGAGCGCTTCATACCAAGGGCATAAGCCACATCATCCTGTGTCCGCCCCCGCCTTTTTCGTAAAAATTTTATGTTACCTGCAAAAAACATGACAAGAGTTTAAAAGTTGAAAGTTATAAAGTTTGAAAGTCTGATTATTTAAGGAATTGATAAATTGAGGAATTAAAATGTATTCCATCGACAACTCAAATATTAGTGTCAAGTCAATAAAAAAATGACACAACACTTAACCCTTCCCTCACCCTTTAATTCCCGGAAGAGAGCTTACGCGCGTTGGCATTCCCCTTTAGGGGACAGTGGTGTGGGAAGGGGTTCAAAGCACGCCTACATGCCTGTCTAACTACGTAGCCAGGTAAACCCGACTGCTACGGTCAGGCAGTCTTGACATATCACTCGATTCCTCAGTTCCTCAAATACAATTTCCATTTGTCAAATATACAATTTTTGTTTATATTACAATCGTAGATGTGATTATTTTTTAATCAAACTAAAAGCACTCTGAATGGCACAAAACCGTACCATAGTACACCTTGACCTCGACACATTCTTTGTTTCGGTAGAACGGCTGCGAAATTCACGGCTGAACGGCAAGCCCGTCATTATCGGGGGAATGTCGGACCGTGGCGTGGTGGCAAGCTGCAGTTACGAGGCACGACAGTACGGGGTGCATTCGGCCATGCCAATGAAAATGGCCAGGCAGCTGTGCAAAGATGCAACATTCATCCGCGGCGACATGGAGACCTACTCAAAATACTCCAACATGGTCACAGACATCATTGCCGAACGTGCCCCCGTGTACGAGAAGGCCTCCATCGACGAACACTACCTTGACCTGACGGGAATGGACAGGTTTTTTGGCTGCCTAACATGGAGCAAAGAACTGCGGCAGGCGATCATCAAAGAGACAGGACTGCCGATATCATTCGGCCTTTCGGTGAACAAGACCGTATCGAAGATAGCCACCGGCGAGGCAAAGCCCAACGGCGAACTCAGGGTTGAAGCCCCGGTAGTTCAGCCGTTCCTGAACCCCCTGCCCATAAGTAAGATCCCCGGCGTAGGACAAAAGACCTACAAGCTGCTCACTTCGATGGGAGTAGAAAAGATCGAGACACTGAAAGACATACCTCCGTTCATGCTGCAAAATGCACTTGGCAAGCACGGCATCGACCTGTGGCGAAAGGCCAACGGCATCGACAACACCCCGGTGATACGCTACTCGGAACGTAAATCCATCAGCACCGAACACACCTTCGACCGCGACACAGCCGATATGCGCTACCTCGAGGAACTGATAGTGCACATGACAGAGAAACTTGCTTTTGAACTGAGGCAAAAACAGAAACTGACAGGTAACATCTCCATAAAAATAAAATACTCGAACTTCGACACCCACACCATGCAAAAACGCATCCCCTACACGGCATTCGACCATGTGCTGATAGAAACAGGCAAAGAGCTGTTGCACCGCCTCTACACCCGCCGCATGATGATACGGCTGATAGGCGTAAAACTAAGCAGTCTCATCAGCGGGGCACAGCAACTGAACCTTTTTGAGAACACCCCCGAGCAAATCAACCTCTACCTGGCAATGGACAGGGTCCGCAACCGCTTCGGCAGCCATGTAATCAGAAGAGCAGCCGGGATGTAAAGAAGCCCCCTCCCGGCCTCTCCCTGAGGGTGAGGAGACAGCAGCCATAAGTTTAGCAAAAACACGAAAGCCCCCCAGTCGGCAGTTCCCAGTCGGCAAGATCAACAACTTCATAACTCAAGATTCCCCGATTGAATCGGGGTTCGATATTCCAGGTTAAATCCTCGAAGCTGAAATGAAAGCCTACAACTTAACAAACATGTAAATTCCCCCTTTCAGGGGGTTAGGGGGTAAAAGAGCAGTCGGCACAAAACACCACGCGAATCAAGGTGCAGAGCACCGAAATATTTGTAGAACGGACATAAAGAAAAAAACCAGGTGCAGAGCACCGAAACATCCCAAATCGGGACACTGATAACCACGGATGTTACGGATTTACAAGGAAAGCTCAGAGGTCATCTGTCTCATCTGTGAAGATCTGTGTCCTAAATTAACATCTCAGGTCACAAATTCCCCAACGTAACCATAAACGCATCCTCCCCGTACGGTTCCACTTTGTATGTGTACCCTTTGAAACGTGCGATCTTTTCAAGGTTGATCGTCTCCTGTTCGGTGGCAACTATCATCTTAAGTTCCTTGCCTTTAAAATTCAGCAGCGTGGTCTTCAACTGATGTGATGCGTCGGGTATGGGCAGGTCACGATATTTGTCCCTTGGTTTGCCCCGGGTGTCCAGAACATCCCCCTTAAGATTAGGTTCCACACGATACTCTCCCATCAGGCGGTCGCCCGATTCTTTCCACTCTTTCTTGCTCATGCCTTTTTTACCAAACAAAGAACAGTGACACGTTCCGTACTCCTCAATCTCCACATCGATGTACTTACAGGGGCATATCATCTTC
>JALVJU010000103.1 GCA_027034005.1 Marinilabiliaceae bacterium | reverse complement strand
TTGGAGCTCTTTTTTCTCTGCTGCCAGGGCCCTCCCGATAAATCGGGATGCTCTGTTAGCAGAGTTATTGAGTCTCCTCTTGCTCATTTGCGGATGCAAAGATAAATGTATTTTTAATAAAACACAAAACTGTGATGTTGAATAAAGTGAATATTTTAAAAATATTGTTTTACTTAATCAATGTTAATCATTTGATTTCAGTATGTTGTTAGAGGAAAAATTTGTAATTTTAATATGACCTTTTTAAAGTTTATAGATATGAACCGTTCAGCTCTGATCATAGCAGTTATGTTGTTTGTTTTTCAAACATTCATGGTTAAACTTTTAGCTCAGGTAGATATGGAAAGAAATGTTGACAGGGAACCTGTTGTTGCCGGCAAGTTCTATGAAGGAGATAAAAATAAATTAGAGGCAGAGGTGAAAGAGTTTCTTTCGCCACAAAGTAAAAGCGATTATTTGGAAGATATAATCGCACTGATCGTTCCGCATGCAGGATACGTTTTTTCAGGTAAGGTTGCCGGAATGGGGTACAAAGCCATTGATCCTGACAAGGAGTATAAAAATGTTTTTGTTATTGGGTCCAGCCACTATGTCTGGTTTGAAGGCGCTTCCGTATACAATCGTGGCGACTATCTGACACCGTTGGGAAAGGTGGAGGTGAATAAGGAGATAGCCGATGACCTTATCAAATCATCAAAGTATTTTTCATTTAATCCGGATGCACACAGTAAGGAGCACAGTCTTGAAGTGCAGTTGCCGTTTTTGCAGGTTCAGTTGCATAAACCATTCAGTATAGTTCCGATAGTTCTGGGCACCCAAGATCCGTATGTGTGCAGGCAGCTTGCCAAAGAGATGAAAAAGTATTTTGTGCCGGGCAACCTGTTTGTCATAAGCAGTGATTTCTCTCACTATCCCGATTACAACACTGCTGTTAAGCAGGATAAGGTGACTGCAGATGCGATAATGTCGAATGATCCGGAAAAACTTATCAAAGTGGTTAAGGAAGTGAAGAGCATGCATGACCAAAACCTGCTTACGCCGTTGTGCGGTTGGACTTCCGTATTGACACTGATATGCATGACCCGGGATGATAATAATATTGAATATAAACATCTTGGTTACATGAATTCGGGCGACGTGCCTTATTACGGCGACAAGCAGCGTGTGGTTGGGTACAATGCCATTGCTGTTGTTGAAAAGAAAAGCGATGAGTTTACATTGACGGATAAACAGAAGAAGCTCCTTCTTGATGTGGCACATGATGAACTTGCCAAAGTGGTTGGGGCAAAGAGTGATGTGAAACTGCCGTCGGAAGATATGCTGGACAAAGAGGTTGGGGCTCATGCCGGGGCTTTTGTCTCTTTGTACAACCAGGGGAAGTTAAGAGGTTGTATCGGGCAGTTTATCGGCGATAAGTCGTTGTGGCGGACAGTAAGGGAGATGACCGATGCGTCGGCTACAAGGGATACCCGCTTTTATCCTGTAAGCAAAGATGAACTGGATGATATCAAAATTGAGATATCTGTTCTGACACCATTAAAAAAGATAGATGATATATCGGAGATCAAACTGGGACGTGACGGTATCTATATTAAAAAAGGCTATTACTCGGGAACTTTCCTTCCCCAGGTGGCAACGAAAACCGGGTGGACACTTGAGGAGTTCCTCGGGCATTGTGCCCGTGACAAGGCTCACATCGGGTGGAACGGGTGGAAAGATGCGGATATCTACACGTACCGGGCCATTGTGTTCTCGGATTGAGAAGGCCCCCCTCCCAACCTCCCACCGAAGGGAGAGGAGTTTTTAAATCATAAGACAATAAATTATAAATGGTTTTCCTGTTTTAGTCTTAATCAAAAAAATATGAATAGACGAAAATTTGTAAAGACATCCTCGGTGCTGCTCACAGGTACTTTGATGTGGCCTGGAGGTAACCTGCCGCGCAGGAAGAAGCTGAAATTTGGCTGGGTCACTGATGTGCATTTTGCTTTCAGGGGTGCTAAATGGAACAGGTTTTATTCCGAAAGTATACTGAAACTAAGGGAAGCTATCGATCTGTTTAATTCATTAAACCTCGATTTTATCATTGAAACGGGTGATTTTAAAGATCAGGACGAGAAGCCTGTTTATGAAAAAACGATGCAGTACCTGAAAGCGGTTGAGGGTGAATTCAGGAAGTACAAAGGAAGCAGGTATCATGTGTTCGGGAACCATGATGTCGACAGTATTTCAAAAGCAGATTTTCTGAATGTGGCTGAAAATTCCGGAATTCCGCGTGACAGATCCTATTACAGCTTTGACAAGAATGGCTTTAAATGTGTGGTGCTGGATGCCTGTTTCAAAGAAGATGGGACATCATACGATAAAGGCAATTTTGACTGGACCGACACGCTAATTCCCCGTCCTGAACTTGACTGGTTAGAGCAGGAGTTGGAAGGCAGTAGTTTTCCTGTTCTTGTTTTCGTGCATCAACGGCTTGATGGTGACGGGACAGGCGAATATTTTGTCAACAACAGTGAAGAAGTAAGACGCATACTGGAAAGATCGGGAAAGGTACTTGCTGTTTTCCAGGGGCACTATCATGAAGGGGATTATAAAAAGATAAACAATATTCACTACATAACAGAGAAGGCATTGATAGAAGGTAGCGGTGAGAAGAACAATAGTTACTGTGTGGTCAAGGTTACGGTTTCAGGCGACATAAGGATTGACGGATACCGGAGGATGGAAGATTTGAAGGTGTAACGGAGGCAGACTCCTCTCAAGCCTATCTGTCAGATGAGGTAGGAGTTTCAATTTTGCTGATGTGATGAAAAAATACTTAAGGAGTGAAAACGCCCGGGACAAATATAGATCAGACATTTAATCATCCCTCTGCCAGTCGGTGGGGTAAGGAAGGGGGCATTCTTGCTTTTAGTTTTGGCTTTTCTTCCATTGTGGGGCAGGCCGCTTTATTGCGCGAATTCATGTCGCTGTTTTCGGGGCATGAGATCATCATCGGTGTATTTCTCGCTTTCTGGATGTTTTTTGTAGGCATTGGAGCACTTTCTGCGAAAAGATCAAAAGGAAAGTTAGAACTGTTTTTGTTGCCCATGTTAATGGGATTTGCATTTATCCTGGGGGTGTTGTTGTTGTACTTTGCCCGTAACCATCTTGTGATACATGGCGCTGAGCCGGAATTTAACACTATCCTGCTTATCATTGCTATTACGCTTATGCCCCTGTGTCTTATCACCGGCTTTGCTTTCACAAAATATTCCATTGTCCTTTCGTCAGGAGATAAAGAGTGGAGTATCACAAAAGTCTATTTTTATGAGCAGCTTGGCAGCAGTGTCGGCGGAGGTATCCTGTACATCATCCTTATCAGGTGGTTCGACAGTGTTCAGATTCTCATTACTGTAGTGTTTTTTATGTTCGCCATTTCGGCGATAGTTTCCGGTATGCTTCCCGGAAAGAAGAAACTGACATTACTGTTAATATTTTTGACGGGTGTCATCTTACTTGCTTTACCTCTTCAAAAAATGCTTAGGGCAGTGGAGTTCAAATCAGAGAAGATAGTTTTGATATCTGACACGCCTTACGGAAATGTTGTTGTCACGGCCTCGGATGATCAGACAAATATTTATGAGAACAGCTCGTTAAGAAGTTTTTCCGATGAGGTTGAGCGTACCGAAGAGGATGTACATGCCGTTATGATGCGTCATCCTGATCCGCATAAGGTGTTGATGATAGGTGGCGCCTCATCCGGCACATTTCATGAATTGAAAAAATATGGTGATATCAGCATCGATTACGTTGATATTGATCCTGCCATAATTGAGATCCTTAAAAAAAGCAAGGATGCCGGTTCTGTGAGTTTTTATGCTGATGATCCGTTGCGGTTTCTGAAAAAGGATAAAAAGTTTTATGATATTATAATTTTGAACACTGGTCTTCCGCATAACCTTCAGGACAACAGGTTTTATTCAAAGGAGTTTTTTGAATTAGCAAGATCAAAGTTGAATCAGGGTGGAATATTAGGGGTAAAAGGACCGGAAAAGCAGTTTCACAGGGAGGATAGCTACATACGATACTTGTCCACAATTGCCGCCACGGGGTTGACTGTTTTCAGAAAGTATGATATCTTCCCCGGCAACAATATTTTTATTTTGTTTGCCGATGGCTCTTTCATGCCTCTGTTTGAAGAGCGGTACTATTCCGTGATAAGGCAAAACTTATATTTTAATCCGGGCTACATACTTCCCGACCTGGTAGAAGATGAGCGTTTGTCGTACCTGAATGAGATTAATCTGAAGGTGCCTGTCAACACATGCCTTGAGCCCCGGTTGTTGAAGCAAAGTATTGTTGTTAAATCGGGTTACTGGCAAATAAACAGTAAGGTGTATGTTTTTGTAGCGTTTGTTCTTTTTGTGTTTGTGATAGTTTTCTTTAAAAATCAGTCGAGGGCGATGGCCGTTACGGGATCTTCACTGTCGGGCGTGCAGTTGGCTCTGATATTCCTGATGCAGATAGTTGCCGGCAATGTTTATGAAGTACTTGGAGTACTTTTTGCGCTGAGCATGGCAGGGATGGCACTTGGAAGTTGCATGAACCGCAAATATTTTCATGGCTTAAGGATATCATCTGCAGCAGTGATGGTAGTTGCGGGTATTCTGATACTGACGCTTCCTTTTGTTATGAGGATGCTTACCGGAATGCAAACAGGTTATGTGTTACAGGTTGTGATAGTTTATGTCCTTGTGGTGCTGTTTTCGTTTATTGGAGGAGTGTTGTTTTCGTCTTTAAGTTATCAGCCGGAGAGAGCGACAGGGATAGTTGCCGGTTCTGTTTACGGTGCCGACCTGTTCGGTTCTTCAGCAGGAGTCCTGCTATCATCTGTATTCCTTTTTCCTGTTGCCGGAATGGTAAATGCAATTTTCATCCTCGGGATTATTTGCCTGATGTTTGGTATGTTATTTATGACTAAAAATTAGTAATTTTATAGATCATGATTTTAGTTGTTTGATAAAATGGGGGAAGCTGAAATGAAAGGGGATAAAAAACAAAAAAGTAAAGCCGGATCTCCCTTCTTTGGGGGGAGCCGGAGGGGGCTTCTGACAAAGCGTGATTTCCTAAAACTTGGGCTTACGTGCGGTTTGGCACTTCCTGCTGCGGGAGCATTTGCCGTTGATATGTTTGATATTGGGTCTAACAATAAAAAAGATAAAAACATGATACCTGCTAAGTATTTTGTAGAAACGCCGAGGGGCATAAAGTGTAAACTGTGTCCCAATGCCTGTGTGCTCAAAGAAGGTGAAGTAGGTGACTGCCGTACCCGTAAAAATATTGACGGGGTCTTGTACTCTCTTGCATACGGTAATCCATGTGCAATTCATATAGATCCCATAGAGAAGAAACCGCTGAATCACTTTCTGCCTGGATCGCGCTCTTTCTCAATTGCCACGGCAGGATGTAACCTGGCATGCCTGAACTGTCAGAACTGGCAGATATCGCAGAAGGGCCCGGAAGAGACCAATAACTACGACCTGATGCCGGGCGGTGTTGTTGATATGGCTGTTGAAAAGCAGTGCAGGTCGATAGCATACACTTACACAGAGCCGATAGTGTATTACGAATATACTTATGACACTGCCAAACTGGCTAAAGAGGCAGGACTAAAGAATGTGATGGTCTCGGCTGGGTATATCGAAGAGAGACCTTTAAAAGACCTTTGTCCGGTGATCGATGCTGCCAATATCGACCTTAAGAGTTTCAGCAACGATATTTATGAAACCCTCAATGGCGGAAGTCTTGATCCCATACTCAAGACACTGAAGATATTGAAGGATGAAGGGGTATGGTTAGAGATCACGAATTTGGTTGTACCTGACTGGACCGATGACCTGGATATGATAAAACGCATGTGCGACTGGCTTTATGATAACGGCTTTGAAAATTATCCACTGCACTTCAGCCGTTTCACACCTATGTATAAACTAAAGCGCTTACCTGCTACACCTGTTGATATACTGAACAAAGCACATGACATTGCCCGGAATGCCGGATTGAAGTTCGTTTATATAGGCAATGTTCCGGGAAGTCCGTATCAGGATACCTACTGTACCAAGTGCGGCAAGAAACTCATCGACCGTCAGGGATACCGAATTGATGATGTTCATATCGAGGAAGGTAAATGTGAGTACTGCGGAGAGCCGATAGCAGGGGTTTGGGAGTGAAGCCCCCTAAATCCCCCCCTGAGGGGGACTTTGGGAAGTGTTTCTTCATGTTGAAGCATTTGAGTTTCGTAATACATGGCTGCCCGGGAGCAGGCATCTCATTTATCACATGTTATGCCGGGGATTCCTGCTTGCGCAGGAATGTGATTTTCATAAGTATACATCTGATCACAGGTTTCTCCCTTCCCCTTGGGGGAAGGGCCGGGAATGGGGCTGTTTATCCCTATTTTTCAATAAATCATCAAAATAACTTTGATGGTCTATGGTTTATTGTTTTTTTTGTATGTCGAATGATTTGTTTTTGTTAAATCATATTATTAATAACCAATAGTTTTACTTTTATCTAAAACATTGTGCTGTTGGTCAACGAACACGAAACAAATTAATGTACGCAACGTACAAACAGATTAACTATGGAAATTGTACAGTTATGAAAAATTATTACTTATTATTAGCCGGCTTTTTATTTTTTAGTTTAGGTATTGTTAATGCACAAACAGGACCCGGAGGGATAGGGACAAAGGATGGCACATCCAATTTGACATTATGGTTAGATGCCGATAACCTCAACTTGTCAGATGGAGCTAATGTTACTACCTGGCCAGATAGTTCAGGTTATGGGAATGATGCTGTTAGTGCTACGGGCAGCGAACCCGTTTTTAAAACAGGAATAGTAAATGGAAAACCTGTAGTGAGGTTTACTAATGCAAATTCCACCTATCTTACCATTTCTGATGATACGTCCTTAGATCCGGATGAGATTTCAATAATTATTGTCAGCATGCATACAGGCAGTTCTGATTCTTGGGCGCCATATTTAATAAAAACCTCGACTTATAATTGGGATGATGGATATGGTTTTGCAAGAAATAACAATAATAATAATTTTCTTTTTTATATTGACAGGTATAATCAAAATGTTGTTAGTGAAAACTACTCCCCTAATAGTTATGATATCTCAACACTTGTGTATGACAATGTTAATGTTGAGCTTTTTAAGGACGGAACATCGGCCGGTACAGATGCCTATACAAATAATATAAATAATTCGACCAATAAAATGTATATAGGCGCATCTCCTGATAATAATGGTTCAGGTGCAACGTTGTTCCTTGATGGAGATATTGCAGAGATAATTGTTTATAAAAAAGGCATTAACGATGCAGAACGTACAATAATTGAGAATTATCTGAAAGTAAAATATGGAATTACAATATCTAATGATGTCTTTCAAAATGGGGATGCTTCATATATTTATGACCTGACAGGCGTGGGCCAGGAGGCAGACGGAAACTTTATGTCGTCATCATCCAAAGGGTTTTATGTAGAGGCGGATGCTGCTACACTTGATAACGGTGATTATATCATGTTCGCACATAACAACACCTCTAATTCTGTTATGACAACAGAAGTGCCTACAGGTGTTGAGGCCCGGTGGGCCAGGGATTGGTATGTGGAAAAAACAGGTAATCAAAATGCTACCATTAAATTCGATTTTCCTGAAGGAATAGGCGGGCAATATCCGCAGAATATTTCAAATTATGTGCTCTTGTACAGAAGCGGTACTACCGGCAATTACTCTGAGGTTACCGCAACGGTAAATTTTGGCGATGCAGATCAGGTTGCTTTTGATGTTCTTGATGCAGACCTTTCAAGTGGATACTATACCATAGGTACAAAAGATGAAACTACCAGTCCCCTTGAAGGAGCTCCGGGAAAAACATGGTATTCTCTGGCAAGCGGTGACTGGGATGATCCTGAGATATGGACCCTTGACCCGTCAGGGGCACTGCCAAAAAATCCGGATAATGATTATCCTCAGGATGTTTCGGAAAAGGTCGTTATAAAAAACGGCAAAACAGTTACAATGAACCTGAATAGCATTCATTGTTCAGACTTGACCGTAGATGGGACTCTGGATTTTGGTACAACAACAGGGCACACATTTGATGTTATCAGAGGGGAAGGGATAATTAAGCTGGCAGCCGATAACTTTCCCTCATATACCGATTGCAGCCAGTTTGTCGATCCGGGACAGGATCTTGGCACGGTGGAGTTTTATGGGGCAAGTTACAATGTAAGCAATGCATATACATTTTATAATGTAGTTGTGAATCTTTCCACAGGCAACACTTTAACACTGCTAAATGATCTTCAGGTAAATGGTGACCTTCGGGTAAGACAGGGGAGTCTCAGCATTAATGATAACAGTGCCACAACGGATTTAAATATAACAGTTAAAGGGGATGTTACTATTGATGCTTCAGGAAAGATTGTTACAGGAACAGCCAATGCACGGCATCAGTTTAATATGTATGGTGATTTTACCAATAAGGGAGAGGTGAAGTTTACAAATCGTTCTTCTGCAGGATATTCATCAGAAGCAACTAACGGGATCGTGGATGCTAATTTTCTAAATGACAGTAAAGACCAGAGTGTGTCTTGTCAGGGAGTTACAAATTTTTATTGGATTACTATCGATAAAGGTGTTGATGCTACCTATGTGTTGGATATTTCGGCCACCGTTACAGCAAATTTCCATCTTTATGGGCCTAACAATGGAGCTAATACAGGTTCAGAGGGCAACATAGATCCCAATAAAGCATTAAGGTTGTTGGCAGGAACCGTGAAATTAGGAAATAACATAAATATCCCGGAATTGTCAACGGGCAATAATGCCTATTCGATAGATAAAGATGCAATGTTATGGGTTGCATCTAATGCTGATGTCAGGATCAACAGGCCTGCAAGTGGTGACAGATGGATGTATATTTTTGGGGAATTAAGAGTTTCGGATAATGCAACTTTCGTTGATGATACTTATTCCGGAATATTGATCCGCAAGCAAGGTATTTTAAGGATTGACGGAGGAACTCTTAATGCTTCTGCAATTACTACATCTACGGTGGCAAATAGTATAGGTGCTTATGTGCAAACAGGCGGGACAGTTAATGTTAACGATTATAGAAGAGACGGGCTTGATTTTGCTGCCTTCCATTTGCCTTATGAAAGCAATTCATTTACCATGTCGGGTGGCGCACTTAATATTAACAGTTATAATGAAACATCCGGTGATATTACCGAGTCTTTTGCTTTTGTGGTTGCTGCCTCTAAGGAAAATTGTAATGTTACCGGTGGTACAATCACTATTAATATGAGCAAAGACCACGATTATAAAATTAATTCGCGTGCCCCATTCTGGAATTTGATATTGAAAGACACTGAGTCAACCAATCAAAATTCTGTTATAATCGATGGATATAGCGGCCATTCGTATTATCCTGACTTTGCGGCCCAACCACTAGTTGTCCTAAATGACCTTACTATAGGAGATGATGCCTTCCTTGACCATAACGGCCAGGATATTACTGTTGGAGGTAGTATGTCTGTTTCTGCAGATGCTAAAAAACTAAATACGGGGCATGCAGAAATTGATAATAATTATGGATTGCTATATGACCCAAGCAAGCCAAATACTTTAAAATTTAATGGCAGTGGAAGTGATACGCTTTATATTGGCCACAATGTTGATGATGATTATGAACTTTATGTCAGCAATCTGTATATTGATAAAGCCAGTGGTTCTGAAATTGTTTTAAAAGGAGATCCGGCAAAAGATCCTGATAATGTTTCAAAAGAGTTTTATAACAGATTGGTCAGAGTTAATGACACACTTGATGTGAAGCGCGGAACCCTAAATCAAGGAAGGCAATCAATCAGGTTGTATGGGCCTGTATATGTCAGAAGTAATGGTATCTTAGGAGTGTATGAGCCTGGAGCTACTCCTCTTACAGCATACATAATGCTTAAGGACGATGGAACTGCAAGCACGGATCTCAATGTTGAAGACGGGGCTGAATTAGGGAACTTAAAGCTTAATCCGGGAAATGGGAATACCGTTGGCATATTGGATAATGTATATATTAAGCGAATAGGGTACTTTAATGGCAGGATGAATCTTCGTACTTTCAATCTTAAAGTTGATTATTTGAATAAAAAATCAACAACAAATATCTATACAGGTGGAAGTACTGATAAGATGATTTTCAGTGATGCAAATGCATCGGATGGAGGGTTGTCTATATTAATAAATCAAAATGCTACATATCATTTCCCCCTAGGAACTGAGGCTAATAGCTCAATTCGATATACTTATGCTGATGTCACAGTAAGTAATTTGGCTGCCGGTGATAGCGGGTATGTTACTATCCGGCCTGTTGATGGTGAGTTGAAAACGACAAACCTTTCTGGTGGAGATTTGTTAGATTATTATTGGCGTGTTGGTTATGAGGGATTTACAACACTTCCTACTGTTCAATATGAATTTAAATATGATTTAAGTGATGATATAAGCGGTACAGATGATACTTTTTATCCGGGTAAAGTGCTGGATGAAGATCCTTATACCCGGTCTTATGAAAATGATTTAACAAAAGTAGATGATGATAGTGAAGGTGGGACTTATACCATTGCTTTTAATGATACAGGAAGTGGGTTTACCCTTGAAAAAGCCAATTATACAGCAGGTGTGTCCAACAGGTTTACGGGTTCGGTGGACCAATTCCATTCAAATAGTACTTATAAGAACTGGAATGACCCGGCTACTTGGTTAGAAAATCAGGTTCCTACTGCAGGCAGTATTGTATACATACGTAATAGAAATAGGGTTGCAGTAAAAAATCCTATTAGTGCTGTTCCGGCCGAAGTAATCTTTAAACATGATTATGGTACATATCCTGAGCCGAATAGTGAAAATGTCCCTCGCCTTCAGTTTTATGTTTCAGGAACTTTCGACATAGGAAAAGTATCCGGTACCGGGATGATTTCTCTTCGGACCAGTAGTAACCCTACAGTGATTGCTGATTTTGGCGAGTGGGCAAATAATGAAGATGCATTTTTGATGTACTGGAACAATGGTTCAAGCACTTTAACAGGAATAATCCAACCTTGTCCGAACTTAATGATTGAGGGTGGCTCAGATGTTAAAATAGATCAGGAAATTACGACTGGAGCTAATTTTATTGTTCAGGGAGGTGGTATAGTAAGTGTACTGAAAGACATGGAAATAGGTAAGGACTTATGTCCGGGAGCATACTCCAATGGTATTTTTAAGTTTCCGGCTTCTGGAGATAATGTGACAATAACAGTTAACGGGGATGTGAATTTTAATTATTATCCGTCAAGGGCAAGCGCTACAACACGCAAGATTATAGTTCAGGATGTTTCAAGTACACTCGAACATAAACTGATCGTTAAAGGAGATGTAAATCTTGGAGGCGAGTCTTCAACTGTTATGCAGCTTTACAATACATCAAGCACTGATAGGTGTAAGGTAATATTAGAGTTGCAAGGTGAGAATAGCGATAGTTTATATACAACAGGAGGTGTTGTTCCAGATCTTTACCGCATTGTTTTAAACAAAGGGTCTAATCAGGACAGTACTTTTACTTTTAGCAACAATTTCACCCTAAACGGCCCCACCTCCGGGGTTGATGTAAGCAAAGCGCTTGAATTGCAAAACGGGACCTTGGTATTGGACGATCCTAATATCAACATCAATTTAACAACCGGCGATGATAATTTTGAGATACCATCAACCGCAGGACTAGAGGTTCGTCAGGGACAAGTTAATGCTTCTGGCAACAGCGGCATTTTGCTCGATGGTAAACTTAAGGTAAGAGGCGGCAGTGTGGATATGTCAGGTGGCGATAATTATATTCAATACTCGGCATCGGGAAATGCAGAGATAGAGGTCACAGGTGGTACACTTAAAGTAGGTTCTCAGGTGCGCCGCGGGACCACATCTACAGAAGGGGTACTTAAATTTACACAGACCGGAGGGGATGTTGAAGTAGGTACAGGTGCTGCCGGCGAAGATTCCCGGGGTATATTCGAGATTTTAAATACAGGTAGTTCTTTTACCCACACGGGAGGATCATTTACCATCGTGAATGATTACCGGACTAATCCCGGTAATGCATCATTCTATTTTGATCCGGAAACCGTAACCCTTTCAGGTGATACCATTACATTTGGTAACAGCAATACAAATCCTTCACATAATCAGTTCACTATTTATGCAGGGAAAGCAGTCAATACGCTTGAAACTGCCAATGACGGAACAAAACTCACTTTGTCTGTTGTGCCGTGTACGGTTAATAACGAATTACTGATAGGGAGTAATACCGAGTTTGATGCGAACGGTTTAGACCTTACTCTTAAGGGAGACTTTACCAATAACGGTACTTTTACAGCATCGGGCAACAGTACATATTTCATACCGTCCGTTTCCAATCAGACTATAACAGGTGCTACAACATTCTATAATCTGTATAAGACAACTGTCTCGGGAACTACCCTTACACTTGCCGATGATATAAATGTTGCAAATGAACTGCATCTTGAAACAGGAACATTCGATGACGGTGGAAACGATATGTTTGTTCAGGGCGATATGTACATTGATAATACAACACTTTCGGGTAACGGGAATGATGGGATAGTTGCCAACGGAAGCGAGCAGCAAAAGTTGTTTGGAAGCCCAACACTGGCAAAGCTTAAGATAGACAATCCCAACGGGATAGATAATCCGACGGGTAATGTTGTGACCATCACTTCAGCACTGAAAATGAAGCAGGGTATTCTGGATATTGGCAAGAACCTTTTGATACTTACCAAGAATGCCACGATCGATGAGGTTTCTCCTTTCTCGGAGACTAACATGATACGTACCAATATCTCATTTACCGATGCGGGAGTTAAAAAATATTTCCCGGTTATCAGTTCATCTACGACTTTTGTTTATCCTATGGGATCCGGAACAAAATATACTCCGGTTACATTGACCATAACCCAAAGTGATGCAGATAATACGTATATAAGGGTTAAGGCAGCTGATGAGATCCATCCTTCGGTAATTGAAGACAGTGAGACCCCATCGCTTGTTGACAAGGATAATGTATTACAATATTATTGGGTTCTTGATGCCGGAGGTGCATCTAACTTTACCGGCTCGGCAGTTATGCAGGCTTACCCGGGAGATGTTAAGGTTGAATCGCCTGATTATACCTCGGCTGATTACATTACAGCAAGATTACTGGACAGGGGTTCAGGATACTGGGATAAATATAACAATACAGACTTTAACGAAGGTACTTCAGAACTCAATTTCACATTCACGGGGACAAATGATGATGGTATTGACGGTGACTATACTGCAGGTATCGATGATGCTATTCCGGATAAAGTGGCCCGATATGCTTCGGTAACTGATGGTAACTGGACTGATAGAAACACGTGGGGACTGGTTGCAGATGATGGAACGGTAGGTTCGCCGGGAGTAGATGTCCCTGCCGGTGGCCCTAAAGGAGCAAGGGTCTTAATTAGGGATAATGTTACCATTCCCAATAATTATATAACATCATATGCTACCGAGTTTGAGAGTGCCGGAAAACTGATCATTGGAACTACCTTCGGGCACAGGCTTGGTAATGTGTCAGGTACAGGGACACTGAAAGTGGAAAGAGGAGAGCTCCCTGCCGGTGATTATGTGGATTTCTTATCGGCTTCAGGCGGTACAATTGAGTATGCCGGTAGTACCGATTACGAGATACTAAGTGAGATGCCGGAAGTAAACAACATCATTGTGAGCGGTTCAGGGAAAAGGTATATGCCCAATCTTAATGTCCAAATGCTTGGCGATTTTACTATTGACGGGCCGGAACTTAATAATAAATACAATAATCATATTGTTTCAATAAAAGGAGAGCTTACGTTATCAAGCGGTAGTTTTACAGCAAACACCTCACGTATCAGGATGAATGGGGATGCAGTTCAAACAATCACAGGTGATTTTACCGGAGGTAGTGCCTTTAACGACTTTGAAATAGATAATTCGGCAGGTGTTACACTTAGTGGGAGTAGTGAGATTGCAGGCCGGTTGATGTTGACTGATGGTGTTATTACCGCCACTTCAAGCAATAAGTTGACAATAACAAATTATGCCGAGAACTGCGTTCTTGGCAGCGGCAACAACTCGTATGTTGCAGGGCCTTTATTCAAGAAAATAGCCAATGGCGGAAGTTTTGTGTTCCCTGTAGGCGATGAGGGACATATTGGAAATATAAAGGTAACAGCAAGCAGCACATCTGGAGACACCTGGGAGGCTCAGTATTATTACGATCCTGCAAGTGATAAAGATCCGGACTTCGATACTGGAGATCTTCAGTCGATAAGTTCTGTTGAGTACTGGAGGGTGAAATCTGCAACGGGAAGTAAAAATGCAAACCTTACCTTGTACTGGGACACTGAAAGTAATGTGTCGCCTGACGATGGGTTCAGAATTGCAGGATATTCATCGGCCAATGGCCAATGGGAGAAACTGGCTGCAGGGACTGTTTCAGGAACTTCTTCGAGTGGTAGTGCTAATCTGGCCTCAGACTGGTCTTTCAATATTGAGTCGAACGGGAATTTTATCACATTCGGCGGAGGCCCTCTGGTTAATATCAACTGGGAAGGTGATGTGTCCACAGACTGGGCTACAGATGCAAACTGGCAGGGCAATAAAGCTCCTACTTCAAATATGAATGTTTATATAAATTCCGGAGTGTCACGTTATCCGGTTATCTCTTCGGGATCCGATGTGAGCATTAATGATCTCAGCATAGACAACGGGGCATCGTTGACGGTAAATCCGGGTGCCAAAGTGACTATTAATGGTGAAATTACTGACGGTAATTCATCCGGTGGAATATTAGTTAAGAATACAATAACTAATCCTACATCATTTATCTATAAAGGGACCACTTCTGCGACTGCGACTATTGAGTGGACCTACCCAACTGATCAGTACTGGTATATCGGACATTCTGTGGATAATGCTGCCTTTACTGATTACAGTAATCCAACATCAGGAAGTTTCAGGTTGTTCAGATATATAAATGGTAATTCATGGAACGAGATAACCGGAACTTATAATTTTGATGCCAATGAACTTGAAGGGTATGCGTTCAAGAATACCACCGGTAGTGATGTTACCGTAACCCATACAGGAGCATTAAGGAATCAGGGGTATAGTGCATCAACAAATGTTGGCTGGAACCTGATCGCTAATCCATATCAGTCATATATTGACATGACAAGTACAGGGTTTGATATAGGCAATTCAGAGACAACTGTTTGGACAACCAGCCATGATGGTGCTACAGGAGAGATATTCTATGCTACGTATAATTTAAGCAATGGTCTTGGAGAGAATGAAGGAACCCAGTATATTGCCCCGGGACAGTCATTCTGGCTGCAGAATAAAACATCAGGAGGAACATTCTCAGTAACTACTGATGTGAGAACTACCGACCATTGTGTTCAGTATTATAACCTGAAGAGTGCCAAACTGGATAATGACAATGATGCCCTCAGGATAGTTCTGGACAATGCCGGATCGAAGGATGAACTGGTATTAGCTTTCAGGTATTATGGATGGTTTGATAAGTTTACCAGGTTTGATTCAGAGAAGCGTCTTGGCAAAGCAATAAATGTTCCAAATATTTATGCACATAAAGACGGTAGACTGACAGCGATAGGCACTTATTCTGATGTAGTATCGGAGAATGACAGTATTGCGGTTGGATATAAATTCTCTCAATCTAAGGAGATTAAACTGAGAGTATTGAATATGGCTGATTTCGATGTCGTTGACAGTGTTTATCTGTATGATAAAGTTACAGGTGTTGAGGTTAATCTCAGGGAAAATCCTGAATATACATTTACTTCAATTGCGGGAGGTGAGTCCGACAGGTTTGTTATCTATTTCTATTCCAGGACAAACAGAAATAATGAGGGCGATGTTGCTACCGATGTTGAAAATGCAAATGCCCATGGTATTTATGTTTACGGAACAGGAGAGAAAGCCGTTGTGCAAGTACCGGGTAAAGTGCTGGCAGAGGCAGAAGGCAAAGGAACAATTAAAGTTTACAATGCTGTTGGGGGTGTGGTGAAAGAGATGAAGCTCACCGATAACAGAACAATAATCGACCTGCCCAGATATCACGGTATCTACATCATCGAGGTACGTGCCGGGGACAAAGTGAAGACAGCAAAGGTTACAAGGACTAAATTCTGATTTCCAGTGAT
>JALVJU010000102.1 GCA_027034005.1 Marinilabiliaceae bacterium | reverse complement strand
AAAGGTGAAATAAGATCATTTATGTCCGGTCATGAATGTAAAAATAGGTAACCTCTAAACATTGAATTCTAATCTCTAACCATTAATCTTCGAAGAATTCATCTTTAAAATTGACAAGATAAAGCATTTCAGTTGCACGAGTGAATGATGTGTAAAGCCAGCGGAGGTATGACCTGTCCAACTGCTCTTCGGGAATAAATCCCTGATCGATAAATACTGCTTTCCATTGGCCGCCCTGTGCCTTGTGAGCCGTGAGGGCATAGGCGAACTTCACCTGAAGTGCATTAAAGTAAGGATTCTCTTTCATGGCATCATACCGTTTTTTTGCTGTTGGCAGGTCAAGGTAGTCCTCCATTACTATTTTGTAAAACTTCTCTTGTTCTGCTTTTGTCATTCCAGCCGATTCTGAATCCAGGGTATCAAGTATGATCTTTGTATCTATCTCCAACTCCCCGTAATCCACAAGCCGGAGGGACACGTTGGCAAATCGTTTGCCATACAACTCTTCGTATCCCGAGATGTGTATCACTTCGGCAATGTCGCCGTTGGCAATGAACTCTATCTCTTTGTTGTCTTTCAGCCAGAAGTAGTTGTTCTTTGTTATCATCAGCATGTCGCCCTGGGTAATCTCCTCTTCGCGGAAAAGTATCGATCCGCGTATTCCTTTATTGTACAGGTTGGCCCTTTTGTTTGACCGGCAGATAACAATTGTTTCATCCATGCCGTAATGGTCGTAACAGACCGAAAGCTCTTCGATGAGTTCTCCTCCCGTTATACGTTTTATGTCGGTGAAGTTGTCAACTTGTAAACTTGGAGTGAAATCAGAAAAAACACTTTCATCATCAAGTTGCTGACGCAGCAGGGTGGCATTATGCAGTATGCCGCTTTCAGATGCCTGTCTGACTATATCGGTAAGAGTGAACTCTGTAACATTGAATCCCATGGCCTCATACTCATTTTTGTCAAGGGCAGGACTGTTCTCGAAACCTACGGGAGGAAGCTGTGCTGTGTCACCGATAACTATTAGTATAGAATTGTTATCAGTTCCAAAAATATACTGAAGCATGTCTTCAAGCAGGTTACCACTCCCGAAAAGGGTATTTTCATACGATGCTATCGATATCATAGATGCTTCATCGACTATGAAAATGCCGTTTTTTAGTTTGTTGTAGTTCAATTCAAACCCACTGTCGAATGCTCCTGCTTTTTTCTGCCTGTAGATAACCCGGTGTATGGTAAAGGCAGGATGTCCGGTGTAATTGCTTAGAACCTTTGCTGCCCTGCCGGTAGGGGCCATCATCACTGCCGGGATCGAAAATTCTTTTAATAATTCTGCAAAAGCTTTCATCATAGTTGTTTTTCCTGTACCGGCAAAACCTTTAATGATGAGTATCGATTCTTCCAATTCTTTACTTAACAGTCCGGCGAGACCTTCTGTAAGAATTTCCTGAGAAGGGGTTAATTCGTATTGAAAATATGTTGCTAATTTCTTTACAAGATGATTTTTTAGCATTTATTTATCATTTAGGTCATATAAAAAAAACATAATATGATTTTTTTTTTAAATTTGTACAATCATTCTAAAATAACAAAATGCTAAAATAATGAAAACAGTATTGCAGATTATTCTAACAATTGCTATTATTTATTTGGGGTATCTATGCTACGACAGTATCAAACGGCCTATCGATTTCCAGAAGGAGTATAACAGAAGAAAAGACAAAGTTATTGAACGACTGGAAGAGATAAGAGATGTTGAGGTTGCATACAAGTCAGTATACCAAAAGTATACAGGAAGTTTTGATACTTTACTTAATTTTCTTAGATATGATTCTTTGCCTTTGGTTAAAAAGGTAGGTAGGCTAACTGACAGTATGATAAATGCCGGAATGACTGAGACTAAAGCCT
>JALVJU010000101.1 GCA_027034005.1 Marinilabiliaceae bacterium | reverse complement strand
TGTCTCAAAAACGGCGCTGCTGTCGCCATCGGTGGTATATTTCTGGTTTGCATGTATTTTTATCACCGGACCGCTGTTCAGTACGGGGTGCAGTACCGGATCGTGCTTTTCTATCTGGTTGGGATGTATGGAGTGCGCCATGTCAGCAGATATCATGAACGAGTTGTACAAGGTTCTTTGTTTTTGCTCGTTAGTCATCTGCAGCTTTTCGGATATGCGATCGATAATGTTCTTTAGGACAGGTGAGCCGGCTCCCTGCTTTGTTCCGCTGCCTACCTCTTCGTTGTCGAATACCGCGAGCATTCTTGGAGAATCGCTGTCATCTGTTGCAAGAAGGGCTTTCAATCCTGCATGTACCATGGCAAGGTCATCAAGCTTGGGGCTGGAGATAAATTCGTTCTTTTCGCCAACGATAGTTCCTTTCTCGAATTCATAAAGGAAAAGGTCGAAATCGAGTATTGCATCAAGATCCACCTGCAACTCTTTGGCAACAAGTTTTTGCAGCCAGCCATCCTTCTCCAGGGCATCGTTTACCGTACTCACAAGGGGCAGCATATCTTTTTGCTTGTTCAGTTCCACGCCGTCGTTAACCGACCTGTTGAGGTGTATGGCGAGGTTGGGGATGTAAACTATCGGCTTGCGGAAGTTGACAAGTTTATGGGCGGGTGTCAGCGGATCGTCTGAGCGCAGTATCACCCTTCCGGCTATCGACAAAGGCCTGTCGAGCCAGCTCATGAGAATAGGGCCGCCGTAAACCTCTGTGTTGAGCTTCATCAGTTTCCCGTCAACTATCATTTCCGGATCGGGTTTTATCTTGAACCCCGGAGAATCGGAATGGGCACAGATCATTTTTATGCCATTTTCGGCCATGGGTGCTTTTCCTGTATCGAAGGCAAAAATGGCAGAACCGTTCTTGGTGGTGTAGTACTTACCGCCTTTTTCTATGTTCCACTCCTGTGTGAGATCAAGTTTTTTGTATCCTTTGTTTTCAAGTTCTTTAGCAACGTTCTCAACAACATGGAAAGCGGTAGGGCTGTTGAATATGAAATTTATGAGCTCTTCAGCTAACTGAATATCTTTAGTCATGGCAATCTGTTTTTTGTTTATTCAAATGTAATGAATTTTATCAAAATGGGGTATTGGTATGGCTAAGGCTGATTTAATTTTTATCTTTAACCCTAAATCTGCAATAATAAAATTTATTGCAGATCGATAAAGAAAATCATCAGGTTACAGTTTCGTTGCACTCACTTTAACCTGTGATTTTCTAAATCGGGCCTGCCCGCCTGTCTAACTGCGTAGCCAGGTAGAACTGTCACGGTCAGGCGGGGTTTACCTTAATCCGCAAGTTATTTGATTAGAAAAAATAAATAACTTGCGGATGTAAGCTTTAAAATCATAAAACCAAAACCAAATAAAAATGAAAGCTTTAAGATCCTTTACTGGGACTATGTTTCTGGCATTTTTTGCATTGTTACTTCTTAGCAATTGTTCGCAATCAAAACAACGGGATAAGACCCGTCCAAATGTTGTGCTGATCTTTATGGATGATATGGGTTATGGCGATATTGGCACATACGGTGCCATTGACTATGAGACCCCTAATCTTGATAACCTTGCCACTCAAGGTATGCGATTTACCAATTTTTATGCAGCACAGGCGGTGTGCAGTGCCTCACGCGCAGGACTGCTGACCGGCTGTTATCCTAACAGGATAGGTATTTCGGGAGCTTTGATGCCGTGGGCCAGGATAGGTATCTCGGATGAGGAGATGACCATTGCCCAGCTGCTTAAGCAAAAAGGTTATGCGACAGGGATGGCCGGTAAATGGCACCTTGGTGATAAACTGCCTTTCCTTCCCTTGCAGCATGGTTTTGATGAGTATATCGGGCTGCCCTATTCAAATGATATGTGGCC
>JALVJU010000100.1 GCA_027034005.1 Marinilabiliaceae bacterium | reverse complement strand
ATATATTGGGAGGGCGACTTTAAGTCGCGCCCCCAACAAATAAGACTTTAAAGAACCACCCCTATCTCAGCAATAGAACTAAAAAAGTTATTATGCACCTCTTTCTTTGTGATGATCTTAAAATAGCGGACATTCACTGCTTTGTCAAACAACTTTATCTGGCGCTCTGAACTGTTTTTGAAAGTACCGTCTTTGATAACTTTATCCCAGTTCTTACCGTCTTTGCTCACCTCAAAGTCGTAAACGGCAATTCGCCCGTTGCTTTGTCCCTGCCTGGGAAGGTAATCCACACCTTTCACGGCAAGCACTTCTCCCATATCCACTTGTACAAAATGCGGCTGTACTAATTTCTCATCAGACCAATCGGAGTGCCAGAAGGTTTCCGGATTACTGTCGATGGCATATTTCGGCTCCCTGCCGGGATAGTAACAGTCGGCTGTGGCTTTCCAGTTGCTTTTGTTGATATCAAAATATTCTGATTGCTCAAGACTTTTCAGTTTGCCTTTTGCTACGGAATAAGCTACAACCTCACCGCCTTTGCTCAGATCGAGTGGCTTCTTGTACTTCTTAAACTTCTCCCCGTTCACAGAAACATAGATCTCGGCATCCTTATCACCTGTCACTGTTAACAGTCCTTCGGGGGTACGATTGATCACAGGGGCCGATGAGGCAAGAAGAGTTGCCGTAGTGTGTTTTTCAGCAACAAAATCAAAGATCGGTCTCTTCTGGAAATTGACCGGCCTGAAAGTTATGTTGAACTTGTAGCTCCCCGAACGGGCAACGTACTGCGGCAGAATATCGGGGCCGCATGTTGCTGTACCCAGGCCGGCTATCATCACATCTGTGTTAACCGTAACAAAATCTGCCTCATCAAGTTCGTTCATGTGCCTTGCCCTGGTGATATCGACATCATCGTACGGATAGGCACTAAAGTTAATGGGCTTCGATCCTCTCACGAGGAAGCCAATGCCTTCGACGCTTGTCGCTGATGCCCACCTCACATCCGATTGGTTGCTGTTCTCTTGCGGAACGACCATCACATGATCGAATAGGTCGTAGGCGGTAGATGACCAGAAATCGAACTTGCCACCACTTTTACGGTCGGGATAAGTAGAAACACCTCCAAGTCCGTACCAGTTAAGCTGGTCAAACGAACGAACCATCTTTGACTGCAGTCCTACCTTTGCCACTGCTTTTACTTTCTTGGGAATGTTCACTTCTGCCGATACATTGAATGTACCATCTGCAAAAAACTGATACTGGACATACCCTTTAAAAGTTGTCTTTGCACTTTCAAGTTTTACAGGATAAACCATCACAACTGAACTATCCGGTTGCTCTTTAACCTTTCTTTCTTTAGCGATCTGACTGATATCCTGCAGGTCTGCAGCTTCCCATTTCCTGTAGCCGTTCCTGTCACGGATGTCGTTCTCGGTAGGAGGACGGAAGAAGTTCAGCCGCGGCCCTTGCTTGAAAAGCTCCTTGCCATTAAATATAAAAGAGGTTATGATTCATGATGCAGGATCGATCTTTGCAATAAAATTCTCACCGGTAAGCACTGTTTTACCTTTCTCCTCTGTAAGGGAAATATTACTGCTATTTTCAAGTGTAAGATATTTCTCCGGTTCAACAGGAAGGATAAACTCATCCCATGCCTGCTCATGTCTGTTAACACCTTTGATATAAACCGGTTTGCCGTTAACAAGGAACCGGCCGTTCTTTACTTCGGCGGTACGGAAACCTATATTTTGCGAAACTGCCTCAACTACCTTACCCTGCTTATCTTTTAATGTTATCAAAAGCTTGTACAGGTTTGGCTGCTCGGCAGACCATTTTTTCGGATTTTCAACATCTGCCTTAAAATTCAGGTTTCCTTTTTTATCCATCGATTCAATATTCGCTACCGCATCGATCAGTTTTT
>JALVJU010000099.1 GCA_027034005.1 Marinilabiliaceae bacterium | reverse complement strand
TTCTCGGAAAACATTTCTCGATCACGAGGGAAGGAGAAGAAGCGAAGAAGCTTCAAAATGTCTTTGAGCGGGTCATGGACGGCGATATCATTTCGGGGATGATAGTGGAGCGCAAGTGCAAGGACGGTTCCAAAGGCAAACACATTCTTTCTGCTAACCCGATAACCATTGGAAACAAAATAGTGGGCATGGAAGGTTTCATACTTGATATAACCGGACTGGATGATAAAGGTGTTCAACAGCCATAGCAGATTGTTTTAAAAGAAATATCACAAACAAAAAAAGAGGCACGTTCAAAACAAAATTGTGGTGCCTCTTTTTTTATGCTGTAAACACATTACTCCTGACCTAACATGTACTCAAAGTGCAGCAAGTTGACAAATCATTTTTACTCAAACCATGGCACGACATCAAGGCATAGTTTTTTTAATACCAATAATTGGTGTTATTAATAATATTAACACACATTTCTGATTTTAAAGGAAAATTTTTAACTTTAACATGGGGCCAAAAAAAATGCATATGTAATTGTGGTTAAACATACGTTGTTAAGCAAACGAAGAAAAATCCCTAAATATAATAAAGTAATTTATTTTTAGTAAATGAATAAGTCTGAAATAATATTGTATATAAGTAATGATAGGCAAAGTGCAAGAACCCCCGCCATTACTCATGCATGTAACCATTTGCCAAATTACCAACAAAGACAAAGTACATAAAATAAAATTCGAAAAAAAATGATAAAAAAACAAGGATTGTCAGTTCTCACAGTATTGGTAGCTTTGAGTTCATGCAATCCGAAAATCTCGACAAGTTTAGTGAAAAGCTATCCCCCCATAGATTACAGGCAAGAAATAGTTGTAATCGGACTTAACGATACAGTACCCGACAGTTCCGAAACACTTGGAGTGGTTAAGATCGGAGATACAGGTTTCAGCACTAATTGTGGATATGATATTGTTATTAACATTGCTAAGCTCGAAGCAAGAAAAGCAGGGGGAAATGCAATAAAAATCACAGAGCATATACCTCCATCAATAATGGGAAGTTCCTGCCATCGGATAACAGCTAAAATAATAAAAATAAAAAATATTGAAAGTTATAAACCTGATAAAGATGAAGGACAGGAAATATTAAAAGATGTTGATTATGCAATATTGAATGTTTATCGTTATAACGGAGCAGGTGCATTATTGAATTATGATTTATATCTGGGAGATTCTGTGATTTGCAGGGTGAAAAATAATTTTAAAACTACACTGCACATTAAAAAAGATGGATTAAATACTTTATGGGCAAGGACAGAAACAAAAGCAGAAGTGCCGATAAATATACAATTCGGGAAAGCATATTATTTAAGGTGTGGAGTTACTATTGGTTTTTTTGTCGGACATCCTCATATTGAATTAATAAATTGGAAAACAGGGACAATAGAATTTGATTCATTTAAAGCAAAAAACAAATGAAAAATATTTTTCTTACGATTGGTTTGGTATTTTTGTCATTTCACGTTTATTCGCAAGATTTGATAGTAACAAATGAAGGGGACTCTTTGAACTGTAAAATAACAAAAATAAAACATAACAATATATATTTTACGTTTAAACATAAAGATGAAATTAGAAATACGTTGCTTCCTGTTTCATCAATAAAGGTTTATAAGATTGATTGTTCCTCAAAAAGTGAGGTTCCCAAAGAAAAGATTATAGGACATGGGAATTATCAACATGTAAGAATAGGGTTGAATGCAGGATATAGTTATCAATTTGCCAAAGTTTCAAAAAGAGTTCCGGATGAATTAAAAGATTATGTCAAGGGTTTGAAATCAGGCTATCATTTTGGTGCCGATTTGACATATTTTTTCTCCGAACCACTTGGATTTGGATTCAAATGTTTTGCGTTTAGGTCTTCCAATAGCAAAG
>JALVJU010000098.1 GCA_027034005.1 Marinilabiliaceae bacterium | reverse complement strand
CTTCTTACTTTTCCGGCACGGTTAAGCTCAACTTTGTCGATAAAAGGAGAATTCATTGGGAAGATCCTTTCTATACCAACGTTGTTGGAGATCTTTCTTACAGTGAAACGCTTGGTGCTTCCATGACCTTTTATCTGGATCACAACACCTTTGAATACCTGAATTCTCTCCTTGTTTCCCTCTTTGATCTTGTAGTGTACGGAAATTGTATCACCGGGACCAAACTTGGGCATCTCAATGCCGCTCTCAAATGCTGACTCTGCTACTTTAATCAAGTCCATTATCGTATTTTTTTCGGATTAAACTTATCCACGCAACATTACTGACACCCTAGTTCTAATAAGAGGTTACGTGAAATCGGCTGCAAAAATAGTGTTTTTTAACTTATTAAAAAATAATTACAGCCTTTTATTTGCTTTTTTGTGTTATCAGGCTTTTGAAATTGCAGTTATCCTATCGATCTATCTTTTCTGCTCTTTTTCTATTGTCGCCTGGAGTGGCTTTTCCGCGCAATCTTCCAAACCATCCGGCTATGGAACTTTTAATACCAAGAAAAATCGGATCAACAACATTTGTAAGCAATAAGTTGTATAAGACTTTTTCCACGCTGAAATTCATTCTGATGTTGTAAAGAGAAAGCTGTACTTTTTTCTCTTTAAGTTTCAGGTCATAATACAGCTGAAGTTTTTCATCTTCAAAATCCTCGAATGACTTGATGTTTCTGTATTTCTCTGTACTACTCATTTTCTTTTTGTTCAAAGGTATGATCAGAAGGAAAGAATATTTCTATCATTGACTGGATTATCGGTTTTTCAATGAACTTGTGCCTGAGAAGCCAGAATATTACCAGGAACAAAAAGTAAAATCCGGCAACAATGATGAACCCGCTCCCGGGATAATCAATAATATTATTAAGCCATTGGGCTACTGCAAAGGATATAAACAGCATGGCAAATGACAAAAAGAACAAGACCGAGGCCTTGATAATAAAGCCTGAAAGAACTCTGGAGAAGTTTTCGGCCATGTTTAGCCTCATCATGTCAAACTTGGCATTAAAGTAGTCCTGAAAGTCCTCTTTGCTGTTGTTTAGATCCTCTTTTAAAGAATTATTCATGATCAAAGGTTTTAAAAGAAAATTGAGGTTGTCCTGTAAAGAACAGCCTCAAAGATAATAAATGCATTTCATTAATTATGATGAAATTGCATCTCTGATAAGATTGACCGGATTACTTTACCACCGGTTGAGCTTCCTCCTTTACCTCCTTACGTGAGATAGTTTTTTTATATTCGTTCAGAAGCTTTTCAATATTTTCTTCTATGTCGTTGATCTTATTTTTCAGATCTCCTTTCAATTCCCCGCCTTTTTCAACGACTTTCTTTTGAAGTTCGTCAAGGTCTTTTTCAAGATCATTCATTTTTTCTTTTAAAAAATCCCTTGTTTCAACTCCTGTTTGAGGTGCAAACAATAATGCTAAAGCGGCGCCCAAAGTAGCTCCGGTTATAAGTCCGCCTAAAAATAATCCTGTATTCTTCATGGCTCAATGTTTTAATAGGTTAATAAATTATGTTAATTTTAATATGCTAAATCCGTTTACTTAATATACTAAAGTTTTATTGAAAAGTCAATAAAATTACAGCAAAAATAATACCACACAGGCTTTAAGTTGTTAAACTGTCTTTATTTTGACAAATTGGCTTGAAAAGCAATGTTTTTCAGCAGTTCCTGTTGGTGTTATTAACATAACTTATGAATGGGACAAATGTTTTGAAAATGAAAAATATTGGGTATGGTTTTTGTAAAAAATAATTTGCTTAAATAAAAGTTTAGCTGTTTTTGGGTGTCATTAATATGGATTTATTTTTGCTGCTGATAAAACTAATATTTAAAATAGGCGTATAGTCTGAAAAGGGCTTTTTTAAGAAAGACTTTTTGAAAAGTTAAGTATATGGGCACTGATGTTAAAATTTCCGAGAAAGAGAGAAGGGAGATAGTTGAAAGATACAGGTATTTACTCCGGATCAGCAGGAATATACTTGACACAAAGGATGTAGAGATCATCAGGCAGGCGATCGAGCTTGCTTCACTGCAAAATGAGCAGATGGTAAGGCGCAAGTCGGGTGTTCTTGCCGTGATACATGCCCTGGATGTTGCCCGCATCGTTGTTGAAGAGATAGGGCTGGGCCGCACTTCTCTCATCTGTGCCCTTCTGTATGTTGCCATTCAATCATCACGCATTCCGCTTGAAAAAGTTGATGAGAAATTTGGTGCCAAAGTAGCCGGTATAACCCATGGATTGGTTAAAGTCGTTGAGTTGTACAATCAGAGTTCAACGATAGAGAGTGACAACTTCAGGAAACTCCTTCTCACTTTTGCCCAGGATATCAGAGTAGTGTTGATAATCATCGCCGACAGGTTGCGTACAATGCGTACCCTTGATCTTTACGATCAGGAGAGCCAGCAGAAGATTAGTGCTGAAGTGTCATATCTGTATGCACCATTGGCACACAGGCTTGGTCTGTACAACATAAAATCGGAGATGGAAGATCTGGTGATGAAATACACCAAGCCCGATGTATACAGGTTCATTGCCCGGAAACTGAACGAGACAAAGCGTGGTAGGGAAAAATATATTTCCGAATTCATTGAACCGCTTAAGAAAGACCTTGAAGCACATGGGCTTAAGTTTGAGATCAAGGGGCGTACCAAAACCATAAACTCCATCTACAACAAGATGAAGAAGCAAAATGTGGATTTCGAACATGTGTACGACCTGTTTGCCATCCGCATAATCCTTGACAGTGAAAAGAAGAATGAGAAATCCGACTGCTGGAAGGCCTATTCAGTAGTAACCGATAAATACCAGCCGAATCCGAGCCGTTTGCGTGACTGGCTTTCAGTGCCAAAATCGAATGGATATGAGTCACTGCACACGACGGTGCTGGGGCCCGACAATAAATGGATAGAAGTGCAGATACGTACGCAGCGGATGAACGAGATAGCAGAAAAAGGTCTTGCTGCACATTGGCGCTACAAAGGGATCAAAGGTGAGGCCGGTATGGATAGATGGTTGGCGAACATACGCGAGATATTAGAGAACCCAGAGCGTAATGCCGTTGAGTTTTTCGATGATTTCAAACTGAACTTGTACGATAAGGAGGTTTTTGTTTTTACTCCCAAAGGTGAACTGCGCAGGCTGCCTAAAGGTGCCACCGTTCTTGACTTTGCCTTTGATATTCATACCGAGGTAGGTAAAAAGTGTGTGGGAGCAAAGGTTAACGGCCGCAACGTACCCATAAAGTATGAACTGCAGAACGGGGACCATATCGAAATAAACACTTCAAACCATCAGAAGCCGGCGCAAGACTGGCTCAACATTGTTGTTACCTCCAGGGCAAAGTCCAAGCTGAAACAGGCTTTACGTGAACTTCATTATAAAGAGGCTGATGTGGGTAAGGAGATACTGATACGCAGGTTCAAGAACTGGAAATACGAACTTACCGATCAGATATTGAACCAGCTTGTCAAAAGATACAAGGCAAAGACCGTTCACGATCTCTACCTGGATGTGGCAACAGGAAAAATTGACATGATGGATGTCAAGGAATTTCTTGTTGAACTTGAGAAAGGGGAGAAGAAGCCTGACAAATCGGAACTGGAGGCCCAGAGAAGTGCGGAGAACTTTGTTCAGAAACAGGAGCCTCTTGAAGAGAATGAGGATATTCTTGTGATCGACCAGAACCTTTCACAGGTTGAGTATAAATTTGCCAAGTGTTGCAATCCAATACTGGGGGATGAAATATTTGGTTTTGTGTCGGCTACGGGAGGAATCAAGATACATCGTAAGAACTGCCCTAATGCCGCCGATATGCGCAAGAAGTTCGGATACCGCATTGTGCCTGCACGCTGGTCGGGCGGTAAGGAGGCGAATTTCCAGGCCACACTTAAAATCACCGGTAACGATGACATTGGCATTGTGACCAACATCTCACATGTGATATCAAAGGACTTGAAGGTCAAAATGCGTTCCATATCTATAAATTCCAACGAGGGTACTTTTGAGGGTACTGTAACGGTATTTGTCCACAACACCGGTGATCTTGATATGCTGATCAAGAAGATCAAGGATGTGAAAGGCGTATTCGATGTTGTGAGGATAGATACTGTTGTGTGACAGGGGGCCCCAAGTAATAAAAATTTCTTCAGGTATTACCCTGAAAATATAAAACTTTAATTTCTTCTGAATCTGATTTGATTTGCCTGAAATACGTGTGCTTTAAATGTTTTTCGGGTATCTTTGTAAGCATCCTTGAGTCAAACAAATGTTTAGTACAAGTCCTGTTTACGCTTGTATTTTATATCTATTTTGTTTAATTTAACAGTACAGAATTAATAAAAAGGTAAGATCATGGAATCAAAAATCATAACACTCGTTGTTTTATCGAACGAAAAAGCTCAGGTACTGAAGATGTTACTTGAGCAGGAAGGCATCGAATGTTTTCTGGAACATCAAAATCTGATCCAGGGGGCTGTTTCGATGGGAGTTAATGTCAATATTAAAGAAGAGGATTTTTCAAAGGCTTTGCCTATTTTGGAGAACCTTCTTTATGAAAATATGGTGAAAGAAGCAGCCAAAAAGAAAAAAGGAGAGGAAGCAAGAATACTCTTGCCCATAGACTTTTCTGATTATTCGAGAAAAGCCGCTGATTTTGCCATGGAGCTTGCGAAGGAAGTAGGAGCAGAGATAACCGTTTTCCACACTTTTTACGATCCGATGATAAATTCTCTTCCTTTCCCGGATACTTTTATGTATAATGTAGATACCGAGGAATTGGTGCTTGAGATACAGGAGAAGGCAGAAGAGGGAATGGAGGAGTTTAAAAAGTATATCGAGGAGAAAAATAAAAAGTTGGGTGACAAAAAGGTGTCTATCAAATTCGAAATGGCCAAAGGGATTGCCGAGGAGGAGATAGTACATTACAGCAAAGAGTATGAACCATGGCTGATAATCATGGGAACCCGCGGTAAGGACCGTAAGTCTGTGGACCTGATAGGTAGTGTTACTGCTGAGGTCATCGATATGTCGAAATATCCTGTACTTGTGATCCCGGAGGATTTTCAGTACAAAGGCCTGGCTAATATAAAAAAAGTACTCTACACAACCAGTTTTGATGAAGCAGATTTCAAAGCTTTGGATGTTCTGGAAAAGTTCCTGCGTCCGTGGAATGTCAAGATTATATGTGTTCATGTTGAGTCAAAGGAGCATTCAAAATGGGATGAGGTACGAATGGAGGGACTTAACGAATACATGAAAAAGACATACAATCACACAGATGTTGTATGTGACCTGATCGATAGTGACGATTTCCTTGAAGGCATTGAACACTATGTGAAAGAGCATGATATTGACTTTATCTCCATAACAACTAAAAGACGCAGTTTTATTTCAAGGATGTTTAATCCGAGCATAGCTAAAAAGATGCTTTTCCACTCTACAACACCTATGCTTGTGTTCCACTCGTAAGGATTTTAAAGACATATATATAAGGCAGGTTCGGAAGGTTCAATTTTTCATTGTTATAAAAGGAACATTCCGGGCCTTTTTACGTATAACCATCCAAAGTGCATGTCACGATTATTTAGGATGGTGGTCATGTGTTTTATAAACCTCACTAAATTGGACCTTTTAAAATACATAGCTGTTATTTTGTTGCTTGTTTTGGGCAGCATGGAACTGTCGTTTGCACAGGATAAGTACCGTATCAACGGGAAGGTTCTTGTGGAAAATTATGATTTTAAGGGCGTTAAAGTGCATTTGGCAACAAATGGCAGATCGAACTTACTTAACCTTTCAGAGGTAG
>JALVJU010000097.1 GCA_027034005.1 Marinilabiliaceae bacterium | reverse complement strand
CGCAGATATCTTGACTCTTTGGATTTTGTTGAGGTGGAAACACCTGTTTTGATAAAATCGACCCCTGAGGGAGCACGCGACTTTGTTGTGCCTTCACGGATGAACAGAGGCGAATTTTATGCACTGCCCCAGTCACCGCAGGTATTCAAGCAGTTGCTCATGATAGGCGGTATGGACAGGTACTATCAGATAGTAAAATGTTTCAGGGACGAAGACCTTCGTGCCGACCGCCAGCCGGAGTTCACACAAATAGACTGTGAAATGTCGTTCGTTGAGCAGGAGGATGTACTGAATGCTTTCGAAGGCCTTGCAAAACATCTGTTCAAAAAACTTAAGGGCATTGATATCGACAATGAGTTCCCGCGCATGCCTTACTCTGAGGCAATAAAATATTACGGTTCCGACAAACCTGACATTCGTTTCGGTATGAAGTTCAACGACATTACCGAAACAGTACAGGGAAACGGATTTAAAGTGTTTGATGATGCCGAATATGTCGGTGCCATTTGTGCCGAAGGTTGTGCCGGATACTCCCGCAAACAGCTTGACAAGCTTACCAATTTTGTAAAACGCCCGCAGGTGGGAGCTACGGGAATGATCTACATAAAATACAACGAAGACGGTTCGGTCAAATCGTCAGTGGACAAATTCTTCACTCCCGAGCAACTCATTGAGGTCTGTGAACAGACAGGAGCAAAGCCCGGTGACCTTGTTCTGATACTTGCCGGTGCCGAAAAGAAAACATTAACTGCGCTTAGTGAACTTCGTCTCGAGATGGGCGAGCAGCTGGGATTGAAGGATCCCAATAAATTTGCTCCACTGTGGGTAGTTGACTTCCCGTTGCTGGAATGGGACGAGGATTCGCAGCGGTACCATGCCATGCACCACCCGTTCACGTCGCCCAAGCCGGAAGATGTGGACTTGCTTGACAGTGATCCCGGTAAAGTACGTGCAAATGCCTATGACCTTGTGATAAACGGGGTTGAGATAGGAGGTGGCTCCATCAGGATACATGACAACGAGCTTCAGCATAAGATGTTCCAAGCGCTGGGATTCTCCAAGGAAGAAGCAGAAGAGCAGTTCGGGTTCCTGATGAATGCGTTCAAATACGGTGCGCCGCCGCACGGTGGCGTGGCTTTCGGCCTTGACAGGTGGGTTGCGCTGTTCACCGGTTCGGAATCTATCCGCGATGTGATAGCATTCCCCAAGAACAATGCAGGAAGGGATATCATGATAGATTCCCCCTCGCCCCTTGCCGACGAACAACTGAAAGAGCTGAACATCGAACTTATTCCTGAAAAAGGAGAGTGATCATAAAAAAAACAAAAAATTGCTTACTCCTTATAAAAGTTCTTTACCGGATTAGCATACATCTCCAGAAGCATCTTTTTAATGAACGGCTTGTCTCCATCTTCTATTTTATTTGTATGCTGCTCAATATAATCCGTAAAGGTTTTCTTTTCTTCTTCAGTATATTTATCGGCAAACTTGCCATTCCCGGTAACAATATCGGCAGCAACAAAATTTCCCGGCCACAGTTTATAGGAGTTATGTATCTGTTCGTCGATTATACCGGCAAGAAGCTGAAACTGCTCATTTTTATTATTCGTTCCTTCAAGAGCTTTCAGCTCTTCTTTAAGGGGCTTTCCAAAAGAGAAGTGCATACGCCCTTTTTGTCCCCTTAAACCTTCACGCATGTGAAGCAGGTCATCGGCTTGTGTCTTTTTATAATCGGGATTATCCCTTTTAAGCTGGAACTCGTAGGCTTTAAGATAGTCACAAGGATCATACTCGTAAGATATTGATACAGGCACTACATTCAGTTGTGCAAAATTCTCCGGTATGCTTTTCTCGCCACTGATGTTCAGCATCTTCAGAAGACTGATCTGTGTACGGTCATCACCATCTTTCGACCTGCCTTCTCG
>JALVJU010000096.1:3734-5866 GCA_027034005.1 Marinilabiliaceae bacterium | reverse complement strand
AATCATAACCATCAGCATCTAAAAAAACACTATATGTCCAAGTTCCCCCACTATAAACAGTTAGATGCCATGGATTGCGGTCCTACCTGCCTGCGTATGGTGGCAAAGTACTACGGCAAAAGTTACAGTCTGCAATACCTGCGTAGCCGCTCGTACATCACCCGCAGCGGTGTTTCAATGCTTGGCATTAGCGATGCTGCCGAGAGTATCGGTTTCCGCACCAAAGGGTATCGCCTCACGTGGGAGCAGTTACGCGACGAAGTGCCCCTGCCCTGCATAGTGCACTGGAATCAGAAACACTTTGTAGTAGTGTACGCAATTACAAAAAAATCATCTCTTTCCAAATGGAGAGGGGCAGGCGGAGAGCTTATTCATGTTTCCGATCCCGCTCAGGGTTTGTTGGCCTATAACAAGCAAGAATTTTTGAAATGCTGGTTGAGCACAATAAAGAGCGGCGAGAACGAAGGTACTGCACTGCTGCTGGAGCCAACCCCCGATTTTTATAATCATGAAGATGAGCAGAAAGGCAAACTGAATTTCACATACCTGTTGGGTTATCTGCGCCCCTACCGTAAATATATTGCACAGCTTGGTTTGGGCATGCTCACGGGCAGCGTAATAAGTATGATATTCCCTTTCCTAACTCAGTCGATAGTAGATTACGGTATAGGCAACAGCGATTTGGCATTTATAGCAATGGTGCTTGTGGCACAAATGCTGCTAACCTTCGGGCAAACGGCAAACGGGTTTATCCGCAATTGGCTAATGCTGCATGTAACCACACGCATCAGCATCTCGTTAATCTCCGATTTCCTGATAAAACTGATGAAGCTCCCCATATCCTTCTTCGATGTAAAGCTGATAGGTGATGTAATGCAACGAATAGGCGACCATAACCGCATACAGTCTTTCCTCACAGGCTCGCTGATAAACATTGTGTTTGCCGTAGTTACACTTGTTGTTTACACGGTAATCATGGCCGGGTATCACATGGGCATACTGCTTATCTTTTTTGCCGGTAGCATACTCTATATCGGATGGGTAATGCTTTTCCTTAAAAAACGCCGGGAGCTCGATTACAAACGGTTTCAGCAGGCATCGGCAAACCAGAGTAATGTGGTGCAGCTTGTTTCGGGTATGCAGGAGATAAAACTTAACGCCTGCGAGAAACAGAAACGTTGGGAGTGGGAACATATTCAGGCACGGCTTTTCAAGGTGAGCCTGAAAGGGATGGCCCTAAATCAGAACCAGCAGATAGGTGCTACATTTATCAATCAGGCAAAAAACCTGATGATTTCATTCCTGTCGGCCAAAGCGGTGGTGACAGGTGATATGACCCTTGGAATGATGATGGCTGTGCAATACATCATAGGCCAGTTAAACGCACCCATACAGCAGTTCATAGGTTTTACTCAGGCGGCCCAGGATGCAAAGATAAGTATGGAGCGGTTGGGCGAGATTCACGATATGGATGATGAGGAGAAACCTGAATACCATAAAATAGGGGTTATCCCTTCGGGCAGGGAGATAGAGATAAAAAACCTGATGTTTCAGTACGAAGGGCCACACTCCGAAAAAGTACTTAAAAAGATAAACCTGACCATACCTGCCCGCAAGGTAACGGCCATAGTGGGTACAAGCGGAAGTGGTAAAACAACAATGGTGAAACTGATGCTCGGATTTTATGAGCCTGTTGAGGGAGAGATACAACTTAACAGAATACGCATACAGCAATACAGTCCGCGCGAGTGGCGCAAACAGTGCGGAGTGGTGATGCAGGAGGGGTTTATCTTTTCCGATACCATTGCCAATAATATTGCCGTGGCCGATGAATACCCCGATGCCGAAAAGATTGAAACGGCGGTGAAAACGGCAAATATCAAAGAGTTTATCGAGTCGCTTCCGCTTGGTTACGAAACAAAGATAGGAAACGACGGGCACGGGCTCAGTACCGGGCAGAAACAGCGGATACTGATTGCACGGGCAGTGTACAAAAACCCGGCATACATATTTTTTGATGAGGCAACCAATGCCCTTGATGCAAAAAACGAGCGGGTAATCATGGAGAACCTCGACCGTTTCTTCGATGGGCGTACAGTGGTTGTGGTAGCACACCGGCTGAGTACGGTTAA